>JAIRKN010000150.1 GCA_031260095.1 Tannerella sp.
TGGAATACTTCACGTACTTCTTTTACCAGCGTTTTTCCCGCCAGACAATAAAATACAAGGACAGAGGCGATGAGGATATATATCCAAAACTGCAAAGAGGCGATATTCAACTGATCGGACAGAATAATAAAACCGGGATGACCGGGTGTGGTATCAACCGGACTTGCTTCTGCTTCTGGAGTATAATTTTTCCCGAAAAGAAAAGATGCCAATGGAATGACGGATGTATAATGTGTCTTCACGATTTCAACCAATGAAGCTCTTGTTCCTGCCGCTCCCGACAGGACAATGTGGGTACTGCACAGAGAGCATAGCATTAAAGTAAACACAAACGTTCCGGTAATCAGGAAGATTGACATCAAGGCGCCTTTCCGGAAACGCTTGCGTCCGTGATTAAGCGTGTATTCTCCGAAAGCAATCAGGCGTCCGAAGCCGACAACGGGATGAGGAAGGTGAGACGGGTCACCGAATCTCCTGTCAAGTAACCAGCCTGCACAAAGAGGAATCAGCAGATAAAGGAAATTTTCCATTCTTCCAATACTTTTATTAACCGGTCGTTTTCTTCGGGCGTCTGTGTTGCAATGCGTATAAATGTATCATCCAGGCCCTCAAAGTTAGAGGCGTCACGTATCAGGATCTTGTGTTCCTCCGCGAGGTATTTTTTTAAAAGATGTGATTTCCCGGTCTGTAGTCGAATAAGGAAAAAATGTGTATCCGTCGGCCATACTTCTGCTATTTCCAGGTTTTCAACGGCATGGCGGAAACGGTTGGTTTCTTTCAGTAAATCCTCCGTTAGCACGGGTAAAGGGGATTCGTTTTGCAGGAAAAAATATCCGGCTTCTATCGCCATAGCATTAACAGACCACGGCATACGTTGCCTGCGTACCCGTTGCAGCAAGTCGGCCGGAGCGGTGATATATCCCAACCGGAGTCCCGGAATCGCATAACGTTTGGCGGCGGAATGCAGCAACATTACTTGTGGCATATCTGTGGCTTCCGCCGCCGAAAAGAGTTTTTTACAGGTGTAATCTTCATAACTCTGATCTATTACAAAGTACGCCGAAGGGTGTGATTGTATCAACTTTCTCAGTGTGTTTTCAGACCGGACTTCCCCGGTTGGATTATTCGGATTGCAAAGCCATACCATGTCGGCGTTACTATCTATTGCATCAATGGAATAAACCGGTTTTACCGTATGCGCATGCAATCGACATGCATCGGCATATTCGCTGAATGTAGGTTGAAGCACGTAACTTCTCATTCCGCGAAAAGCCTGCGCTATCAGATAGATCGCTTCTGTCGCGCCATTTGTTACGCAGACTTCCTCCGGCCGTATACCGTATGTCGCCGACAATTTTGTTTCCAGGCTCCGAGGTTCGGGTTCCGGATAGGTCGTCATACATTCCATTCGTGCAGAGAGATGATTGTACAGTCCGGACAAATCTGTTTTCCCGAATATATTGGAACTGAAATTAGCCTTTATGTTCCTGAAAGCATAAATGTCGTCCCCGTGTCCGTGAAGCATATTCTGTTCTTTTATGAGAGGCAAAGATAGTGTCTTTTCTTTTTGAGCCATTCAAATGCTTTCATAAATTTTGAGAGAAGAGTAAATGCCGCAAATTTACTGTTCCGGGGCGAGCCGCACCCCGGTGTCCGTCAAGACGGTTATTCATGCGCTTCGAGCCAGTTGTGACCTTGTCCGCAGTCGGCGATTAGGGGGACTTGCAATTGAATCGCTCCCTCCATTTCTTCCAGGACTATTTTACGCACTTTTTCAAATTCATCTTTATATATGTTGAAGTTTAATTCGTCATGTACTTGCAGAATCATCTTGCTTTTGAGGTTATCGTCTTCAAACCGGTTATATATACGCACCATTGCGACTTTGATGATATCCGCCGCACTACCCTGTATCGGCGCGTTGATGGCATTGCGCTCCGCATATCCCCGGACAATCGCATTGTTGGAATGTATGTCCGGCAAATATCTGCGCCGGTGAAATAGTGTTTCAACATATCCTTTCCGACGCGCAGACCGGATACTCTCTTCCATAAATTCATGGACACGGGGATATGTTTTAAAATATCCGTCGATTAACTTTTTGGCTTCGGACCGTGGAATGGCCAGACGTTCGGCTAATCCGAAGGCGGAAATGCCATAGATGATGCCAAAATTAGCGGTTTTGGCCTTGCGGCGCATCTCAGATGTAACCTTTTCATCGGAGACGGCATAAATTTTTGCAGCCGTCGCCGCATGAATATCCGCGCCGGCGCTAAAGGCCTCTATCATATTCTGATCGCCGCTGATATGCGCCATGACACGCAACTCAATCTGGGAATAATCCGCAGAGAAAAACATACAGTCGTCATTATCCGCAATAAAAGCTTTCCGTATTTCACGCCCCAGATCGTCGCGTACGGGTATGTTTTGCAGATTGGGGTTGGTTGAACTCAGGCGTCCGGTCGAAGTCACGGTCTGGTTAAACGAGGTATGCACTTTCCCTGTAACCGGATTAATCAGTTTGGGCAAAGCATCCACATACGTGCCCAGCAGCTTTTTAATGCCACGATAATCCAGTAATTTACCGATGATAGGATGCCTCTGCCGTAATTTCTCTAACGTGTCTTCACTCGTACTGAATCCGCCGGTTTTCGTCTTTTTGACCTTTTCATCCGTTATTTTCATCTGTTCAAACAAAACATCCCCCACTTGCTTGGCAGAATTTATATTAAATTTTATTCCGGCTAATGTGTAGATTTCCTGTTCGAGGGTCTGTAATTTTTCCGTCAGTACGACCGAATATTGAGCAAGCGCATCCACATCCAGTTTTACGCCGGTATATTCCATTTCCGCAAGGACATGCACCAAAGGCATTTCGATATCATAAAAAAGCGATTCCACCGCATTTTCTTTTAACTTCGGCTCAAAGAAATTCTTTAAACGTAGCGTCACATCCGCATCTTCGGCGGCATATTCAGCCACCTTTGCGATGGGTGCATCGCGCATCGTTCGCTGATTTTTTCCTCTTGGCCCAATCAGTGATTCGATGGAGACGGGTTTATAATGCAAATACGTTTCCGCCAGATAATCCATTCCATGACGTAATTCGGGATTAATCAGATAATGCGCAATCATCGTATCAAATAAAGGACCTTTGATGCAAATACCATACTTGCGTAAGACAAGCATGTCAAATTTGATGTTTTGTCCGATTTTTTCAATCTCTTTATTTTCCAGTAAGCCGGCAAAACGCGAAACAATTTTCATGGCCTCCTCCATTGCTTCCGGTACCGGAACATACCAGGCCTCAAACTCTTTAACGGCAAATGACATCCCGACAAGTTTCGCCGAAACCGGATCGGTTCCGTCGGTTTCGGTGTCGAATGTAAACGATTTCCGATTCGCCAGAACATGAATTAATTCGGATATTTCATCCTCATTGTCCGCCAAATAATAGGTGTACAAAATAGAATTTAAGTCATTGAGCCTCGAATTGTCCGGAGCAACCGTCCTTTCCTCCGCCGGAAATAGTTCGTTGCATTTGCCGGAGGTGTTTCCATGCGCCTTTTCATCGGAAAGATCTTCATCGCCAAAAAGTGAAAGTTGTGTATCCTGTTTTTTTTCGGTTATATTTTTTTGCCCGGACCGGCGCATCTCTCCCCCTCCCATCTTCTTCAAAAAGAAATTAAATTCCAATTCCGTATAAATTTTCACCAGACGATTTTCATCCGGTTCTTCACGAATACACGACCCCGCATCAAATGTAATGGGAACGTCCGTGACAATCGTTGCCAGAAATTTTGAGAAACGTATCTTTTCGGCATATTCTTCGATCTTCGTTTTAAGACTGCCTTTCAGTTGTTCCGTATGAGTAAGCAGATGCTCCACCGAGCCAAATTCGGCCAATAACTTCCGAGCCGTTTTTTCCCCTACCCCGGGACATCCCGGAATGTTATCGGAAGCGTCTCCCATCAATCCCAGTAAATCAATCATCTGGCATACGGACGTCAAACCATACTTCGTCAAAACCTCCGGTGTCCCCAAGGTTTCATAATCTCCGCCAAACTTCGGACGATATTGGAAAATATGTTCCGAAACCAATTGTCCGTAATCTTTATCAGGTGTCATCATATAGACCTCAAACCCTTCTTTTTCGGCCTGTTTAGCGATGGTTCCGATCACATCATCCGCCTCATAACGGGGCGCTTCCAGTATCGGAATATGATATGCTTCAATAATTTCACGTATGACCGGAACGGAGTCGCGTATCACTTCCGGCGTTTCTTCACGTTGTGCTTTATATTCCACGAAAGCCTCGTGCCGGAAAGTAGGCCCCGGAGGATCGAAACCAACGGCAACATGCGTAGGATCAATACGTCGCATCACATCCTGTAACGTATTAATAAACCCAAAGATCGCGGATGTATTTACTCCTTTCGAATTGATCCGGGGATTTTTGATAAAAGCGTAATAAGAACGATAAATAAGCGCGTAAGCATCAATTAATAACAATTTCATAATATCAATTATTTAAAAAGAGGAATAACACGGCGCAAGACTCTTTCATTCATTGCGCGATTGTTTCAAGGCGTAAAAGTATAAAAAAATTACTATCTTTCCCTATAAATTCTATCAAAGAGCGCAAAAACACCTTCGTTTCGCCTCAGGCATGTGATTTTCCGGCCTCAAGCAGTCGCCCGTTTGACGTATCTTCGGCAGCGTTATCTCATATCCGTTTACCTGTGAGTATTTTTTTCATTGTAAATTACACAAAATTAGTAAGATAATGCCTTGATGTAAAGGAGCGAACAATTACCTCCTCCTAATTTTTATCCGTCTGTGTGGAATGTCGAAATTTTCATGTACATTTGTCTGGTAAAAAATTATTAACCAATATATGTAATTGTATGAAAACCGTAAAAGTGTGGATTGGCCTGGCAGTGGTATTACTCCTTGTTTCGTGTACGCAGAAGGAGAAAAGCGATTCGAAGAGTGAAATTGTTCGGATAAACATTAATTTATCGGACAAAACAGAAGTGTATGATATAGGGACCGATGTTGAGCCGGAATGGGACATCTGTGCGCTGGAAACAAATGACGACTGTTTATTAGGATTCGTTCGTCAAATTTACTACAAGAATGATTTATATTATATTTTGGATCTGCAGGCATCCGTCATATTGGTATTCAACCGGGAAGGTGAATTTGTATCAAAGCTGGATAAAAAAGGAGGAGGGCCGGACGATTATATTCAAATAAATTCATTTACGGTTGTCGGTAAAAATGTATGGGTTGCCGGCGGTACTGACCTGATATGCTATGATGAAAACTGGCATGCCATAGAAAGACAGCGCCTGACGATATTCCCCGTAGGAGATATGCTGGAAATAAACAATACTATTTATTTGGCTACAAACTGGAGGGGACATAACTGTCAATTAGTCGAATATGACATTGCAAGCAAGCAGCAAAACTGCCTGATCACTCTTCCGAAATATGATCCGAATATATTTAAAATTGAAAAGTCAAGTCAATTAACATTGTCAGGAGATGGAGTAAACAGTCTGTTTGTACAAAATTTCTGTGATACAATTTTCCGCATTAGCGATCACCGGGTAGCCCCGCAATACAGATTTTCGTTTTCGGAAAGATATGAAGATATTCCGATTTTTTCGATGGAAGAAGTGGTGAAACCAACAGACAAGATCAGAGGAATTTTAGGCATGTATAAAACCCCTAACGGTATTATTCTTTCGTTTATAGACAAGACGTTACAGTATGCCGTCTATAATGAAGAAAAAGCGACCTGCCGGGTGTGCACAAAATTCGGATATGCCGGTCTGGGAAATCTGACATCGCCGGGAGGCTGTTATTTCACGCATGACGGCGAAATGATCTGGATGTATGATCGTCCGGAGGAACTTTTAGCAATGATTGACGAATCAAAAATCAAAAATGAAGCCGACCGGCAAAAGATTCATGCCGTACTGTCGAATATAAAAGAAGACGACAATCCGGTACTGTTCCGGTTTAAACTGAAAAAAGATGCCGGATTATGAAGTGCATTGTTCCGGCTGTTATTGGCGGCGCTTCTATGTACTGCGTGTGTCGTTCTGTCGGTAAAACTCCATAAACAGTGCACTGCTTACTGTTTGTTGAATGAAAGGATGGAACAATTGCGGAATGGCCCATGCAAATGTAAGACATGTGATTTTCGCCAAAAATGTCTATATTCCCCTGTATGGAATGCCGAAAATATAGCCTGGATCATAAAAAAAATTCCGGAAGAAAGACTTATTGTGTGGACAGCCAATTTTCATGGAGCTAAAGATATATCCCAAACGCGGTATCCTGCGGATTCCTTGTTGTATTTTAATCTACAATGTATGGGAGAATCCGTTTATGCTGAATGTGGCGACAAAATGTATTCCTTAGCGTTTACGTCGTTAGAATATGGAGAAAGGAGAGGTACTCTTGAAAGGGAAATAGCTAATATAACTGAAAATGCGCCATTTGCATTTATTGACTTTGAGCCTCTGCGTTTTGCTTACGGTTATTGTGACCAGGAATTTGAAAGTAATGTAATTATTAAAAAACGGGAAAAATGGTTGCATATTTTTGATGGAATCTATTATATCAGGGATCAGGAAAAAGATTATTCTAAAGTTCAAGAAAGGGAAAAATAAATTTATGGAGCAGAGAGTCGGTATGATATGGAAGAGCTTGATAAAGCAAAGGAAGACCGTCTGAAAACATTTCTGTGCCTGCCGAAAAGTATTCCGGCACACGACACCTTCAATCGCATTTTTGTTCCACAAGTTACGGCTTCCCTCCACATCGCAGTGCGCACGATGCCTTATTAAAAGGTATTAAGCACGAATAATCAGGCAGGCTACCAGGATTTTCCAGTACACCGCGAGCGCTTTTCGGAGTTCCGGAAGAACCATTCGGAGTTCCGGAAGAAGCATTCAATGTGACGAATATACATCGTCATGCTATGTATTTATGGTAGATATAGGCTTTGAGCAATTCTTCGATACTGTCTGTCACAGTAAGTTGATAGAATTACTCCTTCCGACCTCAAGCAGTCGCCCGTTTGACGTATCTTTGGCGTCGTTGTCCCATACATTTCCCCAATTTTTATCCGTCTGTGTGGAATGTCGAAATTTTCATGTACATTTGTCCTCGGACTATCCACCATAAAATAAAAGACTTAATAATGACGAACAAACTGGTTACTTTTTGTTTTT
>JAIRKN010000160.1 GCA_031260095.1 Tannerella sp.
GTATTGAAAAGAAAGAATTGACCGGCGGATACTCACGTAAAAGCGCTCATGAAACATCTGTTGAAGTGTTGGCGGCTGTACCGACAGGACCGGTTCCGTGGGATCCGGCTTGTTCCCGGATATTTAAACCTAAAAACAAATAAAAATGAAACAGATTAGTAAGGCATTTATTATCTTTATTCTGACAGTTGTTTCTGCTGTATGTCTACATGCGGAACCTATCCGCGTAATTATGTTCGGAGCGCATCCGGATGATTGCGAAATCAGCGCCGGCGGAACGGCGGCCATGTTTGCCCGAATGGGGAATAAAGTCAAATTCGTATCTCTTACCAACGGCAACAAAGGTCATCACTTGCTGAAACCTGACGAGATTGCTGCCCGTCGCAAAAAAGAAATGCAGGAAGTTGCCCGCATTCTGAATATCGAATATGACTGTATCGACAATAACGATGGCGAACTGATGCCCACTGTCGAAAACCGGAAAAAAGTAATTAAGATGATATGCGACTGGAAAGCGGATATTGTGATTACTCACCGTAGCAACGACTACCACCCGGATCATCGAAATACATCCATTATCGTGCAGGACGCCGCTTATATGATAGGTGTTCCGTTAATGGTCCCGGATGGCGAGCCTTTACGACAGGCTCCCGTTTTTTTATACATGCCCGACAGATTCGAAAAACCGGCCCCATTCTCCCCGGATATTGTTGTTGATATTACACCGGTCATACAACAGAAGCTGAATGCTATCTGTGCCAATGAATCTCAGGTCTATGAATGGATGCCGTGGATTGACAGACAGGGAGAGCCCCTGCCCGACAACGAAGAAGAAAAGCGGAAATACATTGGTGATTTATATTTGATGGAATTGCGGGAGGTGATCAATTTTAAAGAGGCGGCTCTCAAATGGTATTCGCCCGGGCAAATAGAAAAAAGCGAATATTTCGAAGCTTTTGAAATTTGTGAATATGGAAAAATTCCTACCAGGGAAGAAATAAGGAAATTGTTTCCTATGTTGCCTTAATAAACAAAATTAGAAATTTCGGTAGTGTCGTAAATTGTTTGATAGCAATTCAAACAATTTACGACACTACCCATATTTATTCAAAGATTATTAGTGATTGCCGGTTTCGCGTTCTTCCCAGCCGCTTTTTCCTTCGTCCATATAGACTTCAACGAGAGTTCGCGACACCCGCTCGTCCACTTCTTCTTCCAGACGTATCCTGAGTGGGTTTGTCAGCCGTTTGCTCCATTCGATTACGGGTTTATAAGGCGTTTCCCTGTCGATTTGATAAACGAGATACGCCCATTTTTCGTGAAAGAAACTCCCTTTTTGGGCGGGAATCACCTGTTGCATATTGGATGACGGATTGTATGTCCGTCCTTGCGGTGGCGCTGCCTACCCATACTCGTCATTGCGAACCCGAAGGGTGAAGCAATCCAGGTGCATACAGGTGCCGGATTGCCGCGTCGCTGCGCTCCTCGCAATGACGGGAAGTGGTGTCCGGTGTGTTCATCACCAGCGACCGCGCTCTCACTATTCGTCCTTGCGAATCTGCCCATACTCGTCATTGCGAACGGAGTGAAGCAATCCAGGCGCATACGGGTGCTCGAATCTGCCGGGTTGCGGTGGCGGTGAGATTGCGAGGGGAAGCAATCCGGCGCCCGGTATGCGTGCGGATTGCTTCGTTTCTCGCAATAATGGGTACCCGTCTGTTAATGACGGGTACCCGTGGTGTAATGACAAAGAAAAAGGCTTTTGCCTTTGTTTGTTAGTTTCCGAGTTGGAAATTGACGTTAACTCGGCGAAGACCATTTTGACCGTATTGGGGCCTCCGATCGTGCTGCTGTATGAAGGTGCGCCGGTACACTCTACGCCGGTGAAACGTACATAACGGGCGGTTACCTGTTTTACGTAAATGACACGGTTATAGAAATAGATTCCGTTGTCGTAGTCGTATTCGCCGATGTTTGTCCATGCCTTATTGTCGGTGCTGACTTCGAACCTCACTTTTGTCGGCGCTCTTGGGTCTGCTTTGCCGCCGGTATATTTTATGGACGGAACGAGCGTAAAACTTGTAACAGGTACTTCTTTCCCCAGATCGATCGTTGCAAATTCGGGGTATCCACCATTCGTCTGCCAGACGGTCATCGTAATGTCGTCGTAGAACTTGGACGCTTCGTCGCCGGTCGTTTCGGCAGAAAAATCAATGACCGTTCCGATCTTTTTATCCACCGTCAGGCTGTTTTCGGTCTGTATGTCGGGTGTTATGCTATCCAGCCACAGATCATCGGGACTGTAATACGTAATCCGTTTAAAGACGGTGCCTTGTTGATAGTCGTCGATCGTCGTACTGTTTTCTGCGTTCCCGACCCAGACTCTTTTTTCAGTGCCGTTCGTCGATGTATAAATAAGATCGGTGAAACGGGCGCCATTTGCAGCATCGGCATTTCCCCATCCGATATACAGATCGGAGTTGAAACTTGTCGTTTTCTTCGTAATGGAGCGATTTGTAAGTAGCGAGATATATTTCTCGCCCACCGTTTTCGTGATCACCTCAAACGGATTGGACGAATTTCCCCGCACGTCGTAAGCCTTAATAAACAGGGAATACTGTAAGCATCCGGAGAACTACACCCCCTCAGATTTCCGCCACAATCCGGGCAACAATTGATTGAGGTCTCTCATTTTACAATCATTAATCCGGTTGAGGACATCGGTGAGCCATTCGACAGGATTGACGCTGTTGATTTTGCATGTCCCCAACAAAGAATAGATGATGGCGG
>JAIRKN010000219.1 GCA_031260095.1 Tannerella sp.
TTGCGCGGACGTATGAACAACTGATTGCGATTCGATTCATTTTCGAGCATCTCAATATACCGCGTCTTGTCCACATAAGCGTAGTTTTTAAGAATAATGTTTTCGAAATTGGAGTTGCCGTACGGCAATCTTTTCACGTTCTTATTTTCGCTCATAATCATATTTCTTTAATGTTTAACGAACGCAACTTTGCGCAGGATAAAATTGACACTTTCCCGAACGATGATTGATTTAGTATTCCACATAATACCTATATATATAATCGCTGTTATGAATATTTTGGCGATGAACCGGATATATATGTTATCTATACTTCTCGTAATAAACCATGCTACCCCCATAGATAAGACGGTTATCAGTAAAAAGGGGGATACATCTTTTATCACGTGTAATAATCGCAGGTTGATTAATTTGCCGGAGGAAAAATGCCATACCGGTAACCAAAGAATATTTACAATTGTAAAGACGAATACCATATAATAGACGCCTAAAAACAAAGTAGAACAAACGGCGATTAATTGAACCACTCCGAGACCTATTACGTTCCACAGGTAGAGATCCGAACGATTCCGGCTTATTACCAATTGAGAATATAATTCGGTTATTGGGATAAACGCTCCCCAGACGCATAGCATTTGCATGATGATTATACTGGGCAACCATTTTTCGGTGATTGTGATTATGATAAATTCCTCAGAGACAAATGCCAGTCCGAACATTGCCGGAAAAGAGATAAAACATGTAAAGCGAAGTATTTTCCGGAAAACATTCCGTTGACGATTCATGTTTGATTCGGCTTCGACCAATACGGGTTGTGTAACTTCATTCAGCATATTTCCGATCAGTGCATTTCCCATTCTCATCCATTTGTCACCTTGATAATAATAGCCGGTTTCCGTTTTTGTGAAAAATTTACCCAACAATACGGAAAACAGACTGGCATTTATTTGATAAATCACTCTGGACACTGATATTTTAATGCTAAAAGGTAACATTTCCTTTAGCGGTTTAGCATCAAATGAAAAGGTAGGTCGCCACGGGGAATAAATCCAATATAATAAGGAGATTATAATACTCATGAACACAGTTTGTATAACAAGCGCCCAGTAAGCAAATCCTTGATAGGCCAGTACAACTCCTGTAATGCCTGATATAGCCATGGATATTATACTTATAACAGCCCGCTCCTTTATCATCAGTTTTTTTTTTAGAACAGTAGCATGTGCTGTTGACATACTCCCGAAAAAAAACCAGAGGAACTGAACGCGGGCTAAACGGGTCAACTCCGGATGGTTAAAGAAACGTGCAATAAGCGGAGCGCATAAAAAAAGCAGGATATAGGAGATGGTTCCGACCCCGAAACTAAACCAGAATACGGCGTTATAATCTTTATGGCAAAAAGGACGATTAATAAGGGCTGAACTGAATCCGCTGTCTTGCAGAATCACCGCAATACCCATAAAAATACCCAACATAGCGACTAATCCGTAATCATCAGCGTTTAACATACGGGCCAGGAATATACCGAAAATAATGCCAAGCGCCTGTTGCATAATATTACTTATACCTCCCCACAGAAGTCCTTTCGCAGTTTTATTTTTTAAAGTTTCTTTCGGCATCAATCTTCTGTAAAAGATTATTTTAAAATGATGTGGATCATATCCTCTTTTGTCTCAAAATAATCAACGTCTGCATTTTCGTATACAAATTCCCTGATCGCCTCAATGCTTGGATAATCTTTTACCCCGTCAAAACAGTTTGCATCATCAATCACTATAATATGAGGCATACTTGTCGGCAGGATTGCCTTCAGCTCGCCCCATATAGGACATTCGGACTCTCCTTTTGCGGTTAGTCCGCCGGAATAATGTCCATCTAACCAGAAAATAGCAGGTCTGTTTATTTTTTTCATTATCTCTGCAAGCATTTTAGACGAATCCCCTTTATATAAATGGACTTTCGGACAATTACGAAAGCGTTTCAATGCTTTCCGATAGTAATAATCGGCTAATTCAATACTGTATATTTCTTCGAAATAATTGATTTGCGATATGATCATATCTCCTTTGAAAGTGCCTGTTTCTATCAATATATCATGATGATATTTTTGCTGATATGATTTTATTGTTATTTTTTTTACGGCATGAGGCGGAGGCACTGGCGAGCCTGCATCCAACCATTTTCGGTAATTCTTCTTTGCAATCTGTTGCATTATTTTTCCTAAAACGGATATTGGAATCAATTTACTGATAAATCGTTTCATGAAGATTTATTGATTTTTAGTTTATATATTTTTTCTATTATATCCACAACTTTCATCCCTTCAAGGACGTTTGTTCCGATTGTTGCCGGCGAATGATCCGGTGACAGCACTTTCACTACATTACGTATAACCAGATGATGATTTTGTGCCGAGCCTTTGTAGGCGCCGTAGTCGTTGCCGGGGTTTGTCGGCGAGAGTTCAGGCATTTCATAATCTTTTATATGACAGTATTGAACTTTATCCATGTATTGTCCGCCTATTTTGACGCTGCCGTTCTCGGCTATGATCAGCATACTGCTCTCCAGATTTTTATCCCAGACCGATGTCGAATAATTCAGCGAACCCAAACCTCCGCCTTCCGTAAAACGAAAATGAACAATGCCGGAATCTTCGAAATCCGTCATTCCGGCATGATTAAAATCGGAAAATTTCGCTTGTATATCCGTAATATCGCCAAAAAGCCAGTATATAATATCCACGAAGTGGGAAAACTGTGTAAAAAGCGTGCCACCGTCCAAGCCTGCCGT
>JAIRKN010000223.1 GCA_031260095.1 Tannerella sp.
AAAGACAAAGCGCCTAATCCGAAGATCTTGATCGAGTCGAGCGTTAAGAATTGCGTCGCTTGCGTAGAGGCCCCGACGGTGATCCCCAGTAAGATGGTGATCGTGTCAATCAGCGGCCCACGTGCAGTTTCGGCCAGACGGCGCGTCACGCCACTTTCTTTGATCAGGTTTCCGAAGAAAAGCATTCCTAATAACGGAAGGCCCGAAGGCACCAGGAAGCATGTGAGCAATAGTCCAATGATCGGGAAAATGATCTTTTCCGTTGATGACACGACACGTGGCGGTTTCATCCGGATCGTGCGTTCTTTCGGCGTTGTCAGTAGCCTCATAAAAGGAGGCTGTATGATAGGTACCAGCGCCATGTATGAATATGCCGATACGGCGATTGCTCCCATCAGATTAGGGGCCAGCTTGGACGAGAGGAAGATCGCCGTCGGGCCGTCCGCTCCGCCGATGATACCGATCGCACCGGCTTGATTCGGTTCGAATCCCATTTGCAAAGCGATGATATAGGCTCCGAAAATACCAAATTGGGCAGCGGCTCCGATAAGCATCAGCTTCGGGTTGGATATCAATGCCGAAAAGTCTGTCATTGCTCCGATGCCAAGGAATATCAACGGAGGATACCATCCCCGTACAACACCATGATAAAGAATATTCAATACGGAGCCTTCTTCATATATTCCGATCTGCAGTTCGGCGTCTTTAAACGGAATGTTCCCGATCAGCATACCAAATCCGATTGGAATCAGAAGCATAGGCTCAAACTCATATCTTATGGCAAGGAATATAAAGAAAAGCCCGACAAGTATCATGACTACATGTCCCCATTCCGCGTTTGCAAAACCTGTATACGACAGGAATGTTTGCAGATTATCCCCTAAAAATGTCAAAAAACCTTCTTGCATAGCGGGCATTATTTAATGATTACCAACTCGGCTCCCTCCAGTACGGAATCACCCTTATTTACTTTTATTTCGGCCACGACGCCTTCGCGGTCGGAAGGAATTGTATTTTCCATCTTCATCGCTTCGAGTACAAGCAGTTTCTGACCTTTCTTTACGGGATCTCCTACCTTGCAGTCGATACTGAGTATCACGCCTGGAAGCGGCGATTTCACGGCGCCTCCGGATGCCGTATTTGCCGGACGTGATACGACAACCGGCGCACCGGTTGCACCCGTTGGCGCCTGAACCGGGCGTTTCACGGTAATAACCTGTTTCTTTGTCGGTTTATCCATTAATACTTTGTAGGGGGTCCCGTTTACTTCTACTTCGGCAACAGTATCTTCTACCTTATTTACGGTCACAGTATAAATATTACCGTTGATTGTATATTTAAATTGTTTCATTTCTTAAGAAAATTAGTTAGTTATGTTTATCTTTTTAATTGATCCATTAATCCGTAAATCTTGGAACTCCACGGCGAATATCTGCGCGTCACCTTTTGTATGGTGATGACGGTAGATTCAATGTCGTGTACGTCTTCCGTGACCTCGTACAGCGCCGTAGCAATGGCGGCAAAGATGGCGCCTTCGTCCATTTCCCCTTTCGGAGAAATATTTTCCACACCGGCTTCCTGGGCTCTTTTCATGCTCATGGAAACGGCTGTTCTGCCGACATATTTGAAGACGATATAAAGGAGTATAAGTCCCAGGAAAACAACAGCCATTGCTGTAATCGTCATACCTATACCGGACGAATCATTGACTTTGAAATTTTCAATCTTTTCATTCGAATCCAAAGTCAGGTTATTGGTACTGGGCGTTACTTTCTTCAGGGTGCTCCACTCCTCCTTTCCGTCTATTTTACGACCATAGCTTATGTCGGGACTCTGATTTGCCGGAATTTTAATTTCATCAACCAAAGTCTTTCCGTCGGCATCATACAATGCGATGTAATTTTCTTTTGAGGGATCAAGCTTAAAATTCAGGTGGAAGGTTCCCTTACTTGCATTTCCGTCTGCCCAGAATAAAATATGTTGTCTGGGAGGTATCTTTGTTAATACGTCGCCTTTGGGGATCGGATACTTTTGAGGGTTTTTCGGATCATCCGTCAGAAAACACCCTCCGATATTAACCGTTCCGGCGGAATTGTTGTACAATTCGACCCATCCGCTTCGCTTCCCGTAGTCATCGACAAAATTATCTTCATTGACGACTAAAATTTCATTTATCCGCATGGAAGTAACCCGCTGCGCTTGTATCCCTGCCGAAAAGAACAGGATAAACAGCAACATTACTCCTGTTTGATTTTTTATCATATTCATTGCCGTTAGGATTATAGAGGAATATTTCCGTGTTTTTTTGCCGGATTATTCAACTTCTTTGTTTGTAACTGTTGCAAAGCGCGTATCACACGGAATCGCGTATTGCGCGGTTCTATTACATCATCAATATAACCATATTTCGCAGCATTATAAGGATTAGCGAACAGTTTGTCGTACTCTTCCACTTTTTCAGCCATCAGGGCCGCCGGGTCGGCAGCATCTTTCAGTTCTTTGGCATATAATACTTCCGCAGCGCCCAAACCTCCCATAACGGCGATCTCGGCAGTAGGCCAGGCATAATTGATATCGCCGCGTAGTTGTTTACAACTCATCACGATATGAGAACCGCCGTAGGATTTGCGTAAGGTAACGGTTACTTTCGGTACGGTTGCTTCGCCGTAAGCATACAGCAGTTTGGCTCCGTGCAGGATCACGCCGTTATATTCCTGTCCCGTACCCGGAAGGAATCCCGGAACATCCACAAGAGAAACGATCGGTATGTTAAAGGCGTCGCAGAAACGTACGAACCGGGCGCCTTTACGGGAGGAGTTACTATCAAGAACCCCCGCCATGTAGTTAGGCTGGTTGGCGACAATTCCGACCGACTGACCGTTGAAGCGTGCAAAACCGATGATTATATTCTTGGCATATTGAGGTTGTATTTCGAAAAATTCGTTGTTATCGACGATAGTTGTAATGACTTCGGTCATATCGTATGCCTGATTGGCGCTGTCGGGAATAATCTCGTTCAGATTATCGTCCAGCCGGTCGATATGATCATAGCACTCCAGGTAAGGAGGCTCTTCCAGGTTGTTTTGAGGCATGAAACTTAACAATTTACGAATCATCGCCAGCCCTTCTTCCTCGGTAGGAGCGGTCAGGTGCGTAACGCCTGATTTTGTAGAATGTACGCTTGCTCCTCCCAGATCTTCCTGCGATACATCTTCGCCTGTTACGGATTTAATAACCTTTGGGCCTGTCAGGAACATATAAGATGTACCTTCCGTCATCAACGTGAAATCGGTGAGAGCCGGCGAATAAACCGCGCCTCCTGCGCACGGGCCGAAAATACCGGAAATCTGCGGTATAACTCCTGAAGCCATGATATTGCGCTGGAAAATTTCGGCATATCCTGTAAGTGCATTGATCCCCTCCTGAATACGGGCGCCTCCGGAGTCGTTTATGCCGATGCAGGGCGCTCCCATTTTCATGGCCATATCCATGATTTTACAGATTTTCTGCGACATGGTTTCAGACAGGGAGCCTCCGAATACGGTGAAGTCCTGTGCGAAGACATAAACTAAGCGTCCGTCGATTGTACCGCAGCCGGTAACGACGCCGTCGCCCAGGATCTTCTTCTTATCCTGACCGAAGTTTACGCAACGGTGCTCTACAAACATGTCCATTTCCTCAAAACTGCCTTCGTCCAAAAGCATGGAGATGCGTTCGCGGGCCGTGTATTTGCCTCTCTCATGCTGTTTTTCTATCGCTCTTTCTCCACCTCCGAGGCGTGCTTTTTCGCGTAAAGCGATTAACTCTTTTACCTTTTCAAGTTGATTTGCCATTATATAAATTGTTTGTTGTTAGTTATTCCATACATAATTCGGTTAATACGCCGTGTGTTGATTTCGGATGCAGGAATGCAATTTTCAGCCCTTCCGCTCCTCCGCGGGGGGCTTTGTCTATTACTTGCACGCCTTTGGATCCGACCTCATCGAGCGCATTCTGTACGTCGGGTACTGCAAATGCGATGTGATGAATCCCTTCCCCTCTTTTTTCAATGAATTTGGCGATGGCGCTGTCTTCACTTGTAGGCTCCAGTAATTCTATTTTTGTCTGTCCTACCTTAAAGAATGCCGTTTTAACTTTTTGGTCTGCGACTTCTTCCATGCTGTAACACTTCATGCCCAATATCTGTTCGTAATAGGGCA
>JAIRKN010000137.1 GCA_031260095.1 Tannerella sp.
ATCTCCCCGAATCGCAAAGTATGGCTTTAGCCGGTGAAATAGCTTCTCCTGTTTATGAAAGCCGGTCCGACGGGAATACGGATGATCATGAAGATTCAGCCTTTGCCAAAGCTATTTCGGGATTATCCCTTGGCGGATATGGCGAAGCGGCCTATACACGGAATTTTTACAGTGATTACTGGCGGCGTTATTCGAATGCCGAAAATTATAAAGATGCCAAAAGCCACGGACGGTTTGATTTACCGCATGTGGTTTTTTTCGTAGGATATGATTTCGGTAAAGGTTGGACTTTAAGCAGTGAAATCGAATTTGAACATGGCGGAACGGAAAGCGCAATCGAAATGGAATCCGAAGAAATGGGAGAATATGAGAATGAAATAGAACGGGGTGGGGAGGTTGCGTTGGAGCAGTTCTGGATTCAGAAAAGTTTTAGCCCTGCGTTTAATCTTCGTCTGGGACATATTGTTGTTCCGGTAGGACTGACGAACCAGCATCATTTGCCGACGGAGTTCTTCACCGTTTACCGGCCGGAAGGCGAAAATACAATCTTCCCCTGTACATGGCACGAAACCGGTATAAGCGTCTGGGGACGGACTAAAAACTGGCGTTACGAAGTGCAACTTCTTCCCGGATTGGACGCCGACCGTTTTGGCGCTGATGGATTTGTCCGTGGCGGCGCAGGAAGCCCTTATGAATTTAAAATAGCCAATGCGTATGCCGGGGCGTTTCGTTTGGATAACTATTCGCTAAAAGGGCTTCGCATTGGTTTGAGCGGATATTATGGCCATAGCTTTAGCAATTCGTTGACAAATAATTCTAAATATGATGCGTATCATGGGGAAGTGATGATCGGTACGGTAGATATTCATTATGACAAATCTAATTTGATTGTGCGTGGACATTTTGACTGGGGACATCTGAACGACTCGGAAGAAATTACACGTTTCAATAAAACATTGCAGGCCGGTTCGCCGTCGCCTAAAACGCCTGTCGCATCAGACGCCGTCGCAACAGGAATAGAAGCAGGATATGATATTTTCGCCCATATTAAAAAACTGAAAGAGGAGAAACGGAAATGTTATCTCTTCGGTCGTTACGAATATTATGACTCAATGGCGAAAGTGGAAGACGGTATTATTGATTACGGGTGGTGCGGAAAACAGCGGATCGCTGTTGGCGTGAACTATTTTCCGGTGAAGGAGATTGTGATAAAGGGCGAATATTCAAGACGCATTTATAAAAGTCAATATAACGACGAGCCGTCTGTATCGCTGGGTGTTGCATACGCCGGTTTTTTTACGAGATAATTTTTTATTAAATAAATCACTTAACAGGTATAAATTATGAAAAAGTTTTTTAAGTTTCCATTGTTAATAGCTATTTTGGCATTAACGTCCTTTAGTTTTGTCTCGTGTGGTAGCGATGACGATAAAGATCTTGAATTAACGGAAAAAGAGAAAGAATTGCAAGCAATAAACGAAGCTTACTTAAAGGAAGTGATCCTTCCTGTTTATAAAAGTTTATCAGACGAATCCCTTAAATTACAGTCTGCGTTGGTGACATTGCAAAGCGACAAAACGGAAGCCAATCTGAGAACGGTGTGTGATTATTGGTTCTCAGCCCGCAAATACTGGGAATGGAGTGAAGCATTCCTCTATGGTCCTGCGGATGCTTATAAGATCGATCCGCATATTGATACATGGCCTACGGATATCCCGGAAGTCGAGGCGATTATTCAAGACGAAAATAAATTAAACAACATCCAGCAATATATTTATGATAACGAAGGTGGTCTGGCCGGATTTCACGGGTTGGAGTATATCTTGTTTCGTCAAGGCGCTCGACGTCCGGCAGATGAGATTACGGTTAATGAATTGCGTTTTGCTGTCGGTGTGTCGAAGGATTTGGCCATGAGTTGTTTTCGTTTGGAGTCCGCATGGGCCGGTAATGAAAATATCTCCGGTGAAAAGCAGGATGTATTGAAAGAATTTGGAATCACGGATGATGACGATGATTATGGCGATCGCATGATTGAAGGCTATGACAGGAAAGGAGACATATTAGGAAGTACAACCCAGATTATAGACGGATTTTGGACGATTATAGACGAAGTAGGTGCAGGAAAGATTGGTACGGCTTATAACGGGGATGACATTGATTATATCGAATCGCCACATGCCTATAATTCCTTACAGGATTTTGAGGATAACATTCTGGGCGTTCGGCACGGATATTTCGGTGCAATGGGCGCTACGTCCGCTAAAGATAAATCAATTGCCGCATACCTCAAAAAAATAAATCCCGAATTAGATCAGAAAATACAGAATGCTTTCGATGACTGTATCGCTAAGATCCAAGAGATACCGTCGCCTTTTGTTCTCAATTATACAAGCCCGAAGTGTCTTGACGCGATTGAGGCTTGCGAAGAATTATATGATCTGTTTTTGGAGGCCGAAATAGCTATTAAGCAATATTGATAATCAGTTAAGATGTTGAAAGAAATCGGTTATCTCTGCTTTTTCTCTCTGTTTTTTATCCTTTCCTGTAATGATGAAGATCACAGTGAGCCGGAAAAGGTTGAATTTCCCGAAGAAGAGTTGTATGCCGGCGGAAAGCTGGGGACGGTTTTTACTTCCTCCACTTTTGCTTATGAACAACCCACGCCGGCAATAGAAATTGCCGGCATGGCACAGGCGTTTAAAGTCGGAGAGTATTTTTTTGAACGGGACTATACACAGAGTAAGGAGGGCTTATTTGGTGGATTAGGCCCTTTAATGGTGCGTCGCGGATGTACTTATTGTCATCCGAATTATGGTCATGGTAAACGGCAAACCGAATACCGCGCCAACCAACGGGGGAACGGTTATCTGCTGGTTATAACGGATGAAACGGATACCTACCTGAGTTCTGTCACCGGTATGCCGCAGACACTTGCGGTGAGGCCATTCAAACCGCCTGTCGACGAAACGAAAATACGCATCAGTTGGCTGACATATACCGATGAATGGGGTAACAGGTTCCCGGACGGTGAAGCCTATGAACTGATTTATCCGGAAGTAACGATTTCCGAAGATGCCTATTATGTGCCGCTTGAAGTAACTAAAAACGGAGTGACAACCACCGTCCCCTATGCAAATGTCAGAGTGAAGCTCGAATCTACTGTCGGTATGTATGGGACCGGTTTGCTGGATGCGATTTCGGACGAAGACCTGAAAGCGGAATATGTGAAACAGGAACAGGCCGGCGTGTCGCTTAATCCCGCCGTCTTTGCCAATGGCAACTGGGTGAAAACGTATGGGAATACGACCCATCCGTTGCGTTTTACGTATGCCTTGAGTCGCGGCCCGTTGCAGGACGGAGCCGGAGCGAATGCGATATGGAACATCACGAATGTTACACGTTCAAACCGTCGTTATCATTATATGACGAATACGTATGCCCGGGTAGCGTCGAAAGATTCGGAAGTGCAGGCGGAGTTTTATGACTGTTTCCCGGAACAGAATAAAACCGGAAAGGTAGAAGATGATATTTATAATTACCTGATGGCAACAGATCTGGATGTGGAGATGCGTGACGACAGTTATCGGGATTTTATGATCTGGCACCGTGGACTGGCTGTGCCGGCTGCGCGTAACCTGGATGATCCGGTTGTGGATAAAGGCAAAAAACTGTTTAATCAGATAGGTTGCGCCACTTGTCACCGTCCATCGTGGACAACAGGAGAAGACCGGATATCTGACCCAAGTGGCTTTTTTGAAGAAAATGATCCTCGCCTGCCGCGCTATCCGAATCAGAAAATATGGCCTTATTCTGATATGGTTCAGCATCGTCTGTTTATGCAAAACGATATCCGTACGGGTTGGTGTCGTACGACTCCTTTGTGGGGCCGGGGGCTTAGCCGACTTGTGACGGGGGCAAGCGACCGTTTGCATGACTGTCGTGCGCGAACGGTTATCGAATCCATTATGTGGCATGGCAACACCCGGAGTGACGCTCGTAAGCCGGTCGAAAAATTCCGTACGCTTAGCAAAGAAGAGCGTGATGCGATTATCGAATTTATCGAATCCATTTAAATGGCTTTTTTCTGTTATGCAGGAACCGGTTTTTAGTCTGCTATATATACTCGCATGAAGTTATTGAAAAGAATATCCTTTTTTCTCCTGGGCGTAATCCTGCTTACGCTTGTTGTTGCTACCGTATTGGAAAAGATATGTGGAAGGGATTATATTTACGGAACGATACCGTTTGTGATATTATGGGTGCTGTTTGCCGTATCTGCCGCAGTTTATTTATGGAAACGGAAGATTTGGAAAAATTTTGTTGCGATGATGCTGCATTTTTCGTTTTTGCTGATCCTTACCGGTGCGTTCATTACATGGATATATGGCGAACAGGGAATGTTACGTGTTCGTAAAGGCGAGAGTACCGCCGTGTTCACGGATCATAAAGGTACATCGAGGGATATTTCGTTTTATGTCGGGCTGGATGATTTTCGGGTGGCTTATTATACGGGGACACGCGCTCCGATGGATTTTGTCGGTACGATAACGCTGTCGGATGAGAGCGGAAACCGTCTTGCCCGAGGTGAAGTGGCGATGAATCGAATCTTCTCGTACCGGGGATATCGCTTTTATCAATCAGGGTATGATTCGGATGAAGAAGGGGTGACGCTTGCTGTGTCGCACGACCCTTACGGCATAACGGTTACATACGCCGGATACCTCCTGCTTCTTTTGTCTGTTATACTGTTTTTCTTCAATCGCCGCATCCGGTTTTATCAGCTCTTAAAAGATCCTTTACTGAAACGAAGCGTCACGGTTTGTTGCCTGCTTTTCTGCTTTTCGTCAGTGCAGGCTGTAGATAAACCCAGGGTATTACCCCGCGAGATCGCAGACCGGTTCGGCGATTTATATGTGTTATATAATGACAGGATCTGCCCGCTCCAGACGCTTGTGAAAGATTTTACCGTGAAGCTTTACGGCCGTTCTTCTTACAGAGGACTAACGCCGGAACAGGTTTTCACCGGCTGGATGTTTTATTATTCAAGCTGGAAAGAACAGCCGCTCATTCGGATTAAAAGTAAAGCGGCGCAACAGTTGCTCGGGATAGAAGGACAATATGCCTCTCTGGATGATTTTTACAATCAGTATAATGAATATAAGTTGGAGGAAGCCATTCAAAAGATCCGTCTTGGCGCAGGAGTGAAAGACGGAAAAGGAATAAAAGATGCGGACGAAAAACATAACCTGCTTCTTATGTTATATTCGGGAGAATTACTGAAGATTTATCCTCATTACGGCGAAGAATATCTCAACTGGTATTCACAGGGAGATCCTCTGGCTGAAGATATGACGGATAATGAATGGTTTTTTGTGAAAAAATCATTTGATTATATACATGAAATGGTTATTAAGAAAGATTATGAGGGACTTTCGGATATGCTTGTCAAACTGAAAGTGTATCAGCAAAAAAAGGCAGGCGAAGCGTTGCCGTCCGATACAAAGTTCAAAGCTGAGAAGATCTATAACCGCCTGCATTATACGCAAGTCTTTGCCATATTGTGCATCTGTATCGGCTTTCTTTCTTTTCTGTATGGCTGCAACCGGGTGGTTTATGGCGGAAAAGTGAATGTGGGTATACGGGCCGGGCTGAATGTACCGGCGACCCTTGTTTTTCTATATCTTACCCTTGTGACCGGTTTGCGCTGGTATATCAGCAATCATGTTCCGTTGTCGAACGGCTATGAAACGATGCAGTTTATAGCATGGTGCGTTCTGCTGTTATCTCTTTCATTGCAACGGAAATTTTTTATGTCTTTGCCCTTTGGCTTTTTGTTGTGCGGGCTGACGTTGCTGGTGGCCATGCTGGGCGAATCCGGTCCGCGTATCACACAGTTAGCGCCGGTGCTCTCGTCTCCTCTGTTAAGTATACACGTAGCCGTCATCATGGTTTCATACTCCCTGTTTGCCTTTATGATGCTGAACGGATTGACGGCGGTAGTCATATCGTTGATGAAAAAAGATAATACCGTACAGATAGCGCGGTTACATATAATCAGTCAGATCCTCCTTTATCCGGCCGTTTTTCTGCTTGCCGCAGGCATTTTCACCGGCGCTCTGTGGGCCAATATTTCATGGGGACGTTACTGGGGCTGGGATCCCAAAGAAGTATGGGCGCTTGTTACGATGCTTATTTATTCTCTGGCATTACATCCGG
>JAIRKN010000015.1 GCA_031260095.1 Tannerella sp.
GTGTAGGCAATGATTATTATCGCCAGAATAAGAATAGCCCATTTGTCATAAAAGATTCTACGTAAACGTAATCTTCTTTTATTGGACAGATTTGCGATATATTCAATATAGATTCCGAATAAAATATATGGTACAAGTAGAAACATCAATGGATTATACATGAATGCCGTCGCAAAATTTCCTTGAAACAGATTATAAAAGGCTCTTTGTGAACCACAACCGGGACATTTATACCCTGTAATGGTATATACCGGACATTTAGGAAAAAAAGCATAACCGGACGGATCAAAATGCGCATATATATAAATACCGGTCAGAATGACTACGATAAGGATTATACCTGTTTGAATCCTGTTATTCTTCTTCACTGTAAAACTTTTAATGAATGGTTTGTTCGGGAATTTGTTCTACCTTCCGGTATACCCATTAAAAAATCATATAAACATTTGAGGAACAATGTCTATATGATGCCTGACTCTTATTTTATCAGAAATTATATATTTTCAAAAAAGTTTTCAAGCCCACCTGATTCATTTATCATCGCAAGCCAGAATACAAAGTAAAAAATCATATAGATGATATAGGATACTACCGATACAACCGCCGCCCATATAGTCAGTTTCTTTGCCGAATCAGCGTTGCTTATCGCTTCATTCATATTCCTTCTTTCAAATTCCGAATTTACATTATTTGCTTTTACAATCGCTATGATCCCCAATATGACAGAAATAGGGGAACAGCAGCAAAGAAAAGATATAACCGTTACCACAATGGATTCCATCATGTAATTTTTGGGCGGAACCATCCCTCCGTTTGACGGACCTCCGGAAGGTACGGTATAAGCATAACCTCCGGGATGTCCTCCATAAGGTTGTTGAGGTTGTTGCTGATATGACGGCTGTTGTTGCCGGCCTTGTTGTGACGGTTGCTGATTACTCATTCCATCATTCGGTAAATTTTGATGGGATGTTTCAGGCGCTTGTAAAATTTGCACTCCGCAGTTACCACAAAATGTAACACCGTCCATGTTTTGTGCTCCACATTTCGGACAATTCATAATCGTATAATTTTATTAGTTTTTCATTTAATCAATGGACAAATATAAAGTTTTAATACTTAAAATACAAAATAATAAGGATAAAAGATTTTTTATTCTTATTATTTTGTATTGCCCACATCATAACCAGCCTGTAAAGCCTTGAGATTCAGTTCGACAATCTCTTCGCTTTTTCTGCTAAAAATCGACCGGATACCGTCTGCTATTTTATCATAACCAATGCCAAGAAAAGGGGTGGCAGCTCCCAGCATAACGATATTGGCCACACGTGGCGAGCCCAACTTTTTGGCAATTTCTTCCACGTCAAGCACCACCTTATACGGCAATTTTTCCAACTCCTCCTTTATTTTTTCCATATCCGGATAATTGGGTATATTAATAAAGGGTTGTGAATTTGTAACGAGCCAGCCCTCTTTTTTCAGGTATGGCAAATAACGCAGACTTTCCATCGGCTCCAATGAAATAATCAGGTCAGCCTGTCCGACCGGTATCAGATCGGATGATACGGGTTTGTCGGACAACCGCAGATTTGACTGTACATCTCCTCCACGTTGACTCATACCATGTACTTCCGCTTGTTTCATGTGCAAACCTTCTTTCAGCGCTGCTTCTCCGATTACAGCGGCAATCGACAAAATCCCTTGTCCACCCACGCCTGATAATATGATATCTGCTTTCATTTTTTTTAATGTTTAATAATTAATACCGGTTTACATGCAAAATTTAATTTCCGTTATTCTGCTTTTTTCTTCTTGTTTTTACGAGTCAGGGTTTGTATACATTCACGTCGCGGAATAATGACTGAAACGCCTTTATATTCAATCTCTTCCCTGATCATCGTTTTCATTTCTTCGAAATACTTCTTCAGTGGAATAACGACCCGGACATGTTCCGGAGCCACACCGATCCCTTTACATATAGATTCGATACGTCCGGTAGCTGCAGAATCCTGTCCGCCGGTCATGGCTGTTGTTTCGTTATCCGAAATGATAATGGTGACATTCGCGTTTTCATTCACACAATCCAATAGTCCCGTCATGCCGGAATGTGTAAATGTAGAGTCGCCAATCATAGCGATGGCCGGGTGGACTCCCGCATCGGAAGCACCTTTCGCCATGGTGATGGACGCTCCCATATCAATACAGGAATCGATCGCACAAAACGGTGGAAGGGCGCCAAGCGTATAACAACCGATATCGGCAAATACCTTTGCCTGCCCCTCGTATTCTCTCACAATTTCATTGAGTGCATCATACAGATCACGGTGACCACATCCTTTGCAAAGCGCAGGCGGGCGTTGTTCCACTATTTTCGGAATATGGTAATGTTGTTCTATTTTTTTACCCAGAGCGCGGCCTACCGCATCAGGATTCAGTTCTCCGTCGCGTTTAAGCGTACCGTCAAGCCTTCCGTGCACTTTCAATCCTTTATTGAGGAATCCTTTCAATTGTGCTTCAACAAACGGGTATCCTTCTTCCAACACCAGAAGTTCGTCACATTCCGAAGCTATTTTCTCCAGATGCTTTTTGGGTAATGGATACTGGCATATTTTTAACACGGGATGCTCAAAGCCATCCACACTGTTTTCCGACAGATAATTGAATGCAATACCGGTCGTTATGATACCGAGTTTTTTATCCGGCCCGTCAAAATATTGATTGTATACCGACTCTTCGGAATTTTTGGTAAAAATATCCTGTGCTGCAATCAGTTCCTTGAACCGTACACGCGCCAGTGCCGGCAATAAAATATATCTTTTCCGGCCGTCTTCCGGAAAATGTATTTCATTTTCTCTCTTTTGTTCACGTGTAATGACTCCTGAACGCGAATGGGCCATACGGGTTGTAATACGCATCAGAATAGGATAACCTAATTTTTCCGAAAGTTCAAACCCTTCGTAAGTCATATCATAAGCTTCCTGTTGATTGGATGGTTCCATCACCGGTATCATTGCAAAATCCCCGTATATACGGTTATCCTGTTCGTTCTGAGAAGAATGCATGGACGGATCATCGGCTGAGAGAATAATCATTCCACCGTTTATCCCACTCATTGACGCATTCATAAAGCAATCCGCCGCTACGTTCAGGCCAACATGCTTCATACAGCACAAAGTGCGCTTACCGGCATAACTCATTCCAAGGGCCGCTTCCATCGCTGTCTTCTCATTTGCGCACCAACGGCTGTGGATGTTACTCCCCGCCGTTTTTTGTTGTATATACTCTGTTATTTCAGTTGAAGGAGTTCCCGGATATGAATAAACACCGGATAATCCCGCGTCTATTGCTGCCTGGGCAATCGCCTCATCCCCTAAAAACAATTTTTTATTCATAGATGTGTTTGTTTTATGAACATTTTCAAATCTGACGTGCAAAGATAGGAAACAATTAACAATTGACAACGTTTCCTAATGTTAAAAATCAAACAATATGTCTTATCAATTTGTGTTATCTTATTCCCCTGCGATTCAGTTCTGCGCGGTATTTATCGGCATTCCGGTTATGTTCTTTCAGGGTAACGGCAAAATTATGACGGCCGGAAAAATCTTCTTTGGCACACATATACAGGTAATTATGATGTGCATAATTCAGGACGGCATCAAGACCTTTTACGGAGGGAAAACGGATGGGACCGGGAGGTAATCCTTCGTGCAAATACGTATTATAAGGAGATTCCACTGTCAGGTGTTTATTCAGGATCCGTTTCAAGGAAAAGTCTCCCACAGCATATTTAACAGTAGGATCAGCCTGCAACGGCATACCTTTTATTAAACGGTTAATATATAAACCGGCCACTGCCGGATATTCGTCGGGTACGGCCGTTTCTTCTTCCACGATGGAAGCCAAAATGGAAACTTCGACCGGTGACAGGTATATATTGTCTGCTTTTTTCCGGCGATCCGTCGTCCAGAATGTGTCGTATTCCCGCTTCATCCGTTCCATCAACTTATCGGCCGGAATATTCCAGTACACTTCGTATGTGTTGGGTATAAACATTGTTTTGATCGTCACTGTATTAAATCCAAGCGATTCGCAATATGCTTCATCATTCAGATAAGCCAGCAACTCATCACTCTCCAACATCAACTGATCGGATAGCCGGTCGGTCAGATCACTTACCTGGCGAATATTATTAAATGTCAGGCGAACCGGTGCTTGCTGGCCCCGCCGTAACCGGTTCAGTAATGTATTGTTATTCATGCCGGGTTCAACGGAAAAGCGTCCCGGCTTCATGTTTTCCGGATACTTACGGAATGCAGCCAATAACTCAAAGAGCTTTATGTTTTTACAATCTGCCGAATCACGCAGTTCCTCGCATAACACCTTGAAGTCCTTGTTATCTTCATAAATATACACATATTTCGTCCCGGCAACCTTAAAATTAGGCATATACAACATACAATAAACAATGGTTCCACATGCCGCGGCAATCACCGGCACTAATAAAAAACCGATATACAACAGTCGCTTTGACGCTTTTTTCATGCTAAACTTTTTCGAGGCTGTGTAACCAGACTGACCACTACAATGGCAAGCACAGAAAGTGGTAGTGCGAAGACAATCGGATCAATCAGAAACCAGGGATAAACATCAATCAGGGCGTCTTTTCCGGTAAGCATACGACACAGTCCGACAGGAGCAGCTTCCGCCTTGTGCAAAAACAACATGGAAAAAAGACTCACGATCAGTCCGGTATATAAACTCGCGACCGCTCCCTGACGTGTTGTTTTCTTCCAGTAAAGGGAACAGAAATAAGAAGGGAGGAAAGTAACGGCACAGACTCCCATAAACAAAGCCGTTCCCTTAGCTATTATACCTGCGCTCAGTGTATAACATATTACATAACTCACAATAATGGACATAAGGACTCCAAGACGCACACCGATAGTGGAATGGGAATTTTTGCGACGACCCAGTTTCGGGAAAATATCGGAACCGAAAGCCGATCCCATTGTGTGAAATAGAGCGCTTAAGGTAGACATACTTGCGGAAATAATACATAACATAAAAAAAGCTCCGAACCATTGAGGCATCGCATTATTAATAAATAACGGTATGATCTTATCCATATCTTTGACCGCTTCGGAAGCAACTAACCCTTCGGATTTCAGGAAAAACAGGTTTGACAGGGATCCCACATGATAAATAGCCCCTACGGTAATAATAATAAAAACACATCCGATCAATACGCCGCGGTTTAGTTGTTTGGCGCTATTCACCATCATAAAACGCACGGCTAACTGCGGTTGTGCAAGACATCCTATTCCCACTCCGAGTACAAGCGATGTAATCAGTGTATACCATTGCGGTGAACCGGCTACAGGCATCCGCGTCCAACCCTGATGACCGATCTCCCGAAACCTGTCCGGTACGAGATGGGCGATATCCGAAAGTGCACGGTTTGCTTCGGTAAAATTCATTCCGATCGTCTTGTAAAACCACATTAGCAGGAACAACATACACAAAAACATGATGACCGCCTGAAACGCATCCGTATACATAACTCCCTTAATTCCGCCTGTAATCACATAGGCCGCGACGATAAGCGTAAAGATCAGCAACGCAATATGATAGTCTATATCAAACATCTGCTCAATAAAAACGGCGCCACCCTTCATTACAACAGCCGTATATAAAGGCATTCCTAAAAATATCACAAGGGCAATAAAAACTTGTACGCTACGGGATTTATAATGAAGACCCAGGAATTGCGGAAATGTATTCGCTTTATATGTTTCCCCCAGGCGACGTGTACGTTTGCCGAAAAAGATAAAAGCTACAATCACTCCCATCAACATATTTAATAAACAAAGCCATTGTATGCCCATGCCAAACGTAGCGGCAACACCCCCAAAGCCGACGATTGCCGATGCCGAAATAAAAGTTGCTCCGTATGAAAGAGCCATGACAACCGGATTCGTCTGACGACCGCCTAACAGGTAATCACTCGCGTTTTTTGTGCGCTTATACCCCAGGTATCCTAACCAGGCGATCACAAACATATATATTATAACAATAATTCCTATTCCTAACGTATTCATTATTTTTCGTCTTTATTCCAGCGTGAAATACCATACCATATTGCAAAAACAAGGCATATAAATGCCAAAAGATAGGCTATCCAGATTCCGGGGTCTTCTATTCCAAACATATTGATCTTAATTATAGTTTTACGAGGTCGTGTTCGCAAATGTAATCCAGATTGTAGCGGCGTATTACTTCACGGGCTACTTCCCGGTCATTTGTCCGCAGTATAAGTACGGCCTTTCCGTTCAGGGAAAAGCAATACATATATTCTATACTCAGGCCGGATTTGGTAAAACAGGACAGTGTCTTTGCAAAACTGCCGGCCGAGGAATCCGTCGGGATAGCAAGTACATCCGTCAGATTGGCGCTGACATTATTCTTCTTTAAGATCTGAAAAGCTTTTTCCGGTTCGGTGACTATCAGTCTCAATATCCCGTACTCTGACGTATCGGCAACTGTTGCCGCAATGATATGGATACTTTCATCGGCAAGTAATGCCAGTATCTCACACAATTTGCCGTATTTGTTTTCGACAAAAATAGAAATTTGATTTACAGTCATATCATTTCATTTAGCGATTAATGTATTTAGAATTTGCGGAGGTCTTTTACTCTCACGGCTTTCCCTTCGGAAACGGGAAGCGAGCCTTTCGATATCAGTTTAACACGCGGCGTTATGAGCAGTTCGTCTTTCAGTTGACGGACAATTTTTTTGCTCAGGCGTTCCAGCACGCTGTAATCATCCGTAAACAAATCGCTCAGTTCCACTTCTATCAGCATTTCGTCGTTATTATGGACTGTTTCGATCGTGATCAGGTAATTTCCGCCGAGTTCTTTGAAGCTCATTAATATTTTCTCGACCTGTACCGGGAATATATTGACCCCTTTCAGGATAATCATATCATCACTACGCCCTTTGAAGCGGTCGATCCGGCTGTGTGTACGCCCGCACGGACAATTACCCGGTATGAAACGTGTCAGATCATGCGTACGGTAACGGATCAGCGGCATGGCTTCACGCTGCAACGTGGTCAGCACCAGTTCGCCGGTTTCACCTTCAGCAACGGGTTGCAACGTCTGGGGATCAATGATCTCCGCAATCACATAATCTTCCCATATATGAAGTCCATTTTGTTCCGCACATTCAAAAGCCACTCCCGGTCCGTTCATCTCGGACATTCCGAAACAGTTATACGCCTTCACTCCAAGCAATTTCTCGATTCGAAGACGTTGTTCCTCGGAGTGTGGCTCCGCCCCCATACAAAATATCCGTAATGCCGTATCTGTCCGGGGATTGATATTCATTTCCTGAAACACTTCGGCCAGACGTGTCGCATAACTGGGGATAACATGGAGAGCTGTCGTTCCGAAGTCCATGATAAATTTTATCTGCCGTTTCGAATTTCCCGCAGCAGCCGGAACCGTCAACGCTCCAAGCTTCTCTGCGCCATACTGAAAACCAAGTCCCCCGGTAAACATTCCGTATCCGGAGGTATTCTGGAAAATATCCGTATCACGCAAACCGACCATATACATACAACGGGCCACCTGATTTGCCCACAGATCAATGTCTTTCTGTGAATGAAGCACAACCGTAGGATTTCCCGTCGTGCCGCTTGACGAATGAATACGGACACATTGCCGGAGAGGTATGGACGCAAAACCATACGGATAATATGATCTTAAGTCATCTTTCGTAGTAAACGGCAATCTGTTCAAATCATCCAACGACCGGATATCATCTGCCGAAATTTTATTATCTTTAAAAACTTTCCTGTAATAAGAAGAATTAGAAGCCTGAGAAATCGTATTACGCAGTCTTTCCAACTGCAATTGTTGCAGGTCATCACGACTCATGGTTTCCAGTTCTTCCTGCCAATAGGAGCGTGTCATTTCTTTATTTTTTATTAAATCACATTTTGAGCGGCAAAGATATAACAATTTTACATATAATTGATGTATGCAATAACAAAACTTCATGAATTAGCGATTAATTGAAAATT
>JAIRKN010000030.1 GCA_031260095.1 Tannerella sp.
CGGTACGCCCGAAGGCGAGAAATTGACGAAACTCACCGGACTGCAAGCCGAAGACCACAAATACCTCTCTATCGACACTCTGCAAGGTCTGGCAAATTCCGATATAGAACAAAACGAAACTTTCTGCAACCTCTTACGTAGCGCCAGTTGCGGCTCGATTTTGAAATTATGCAGAAAGATAAACAGTGACCCGACGATGATGTGGCTACTGGATAAATCACAGTCCAAAAATATCATCTCCGAACTGATTACCGAATACATGAAACCAAACACCAACGACGATGAATATGTACCGGAAGTATGAGATTGTTCCCCCGGACGTTTTTACCGGTCTGCGTGGAATGAATGTCGGAATTTTCATGTACATTTGTGCTGTTAAATAATTAACGGTCAAGAAATGAAAACAACAGGTAAGATAGAAGAAGCCGTGATGCCGTTCAAGATTCAGCAATTGGCGGAAATTATCATGGAGAGAAAGAAGGTGGGATTCACCGATGCTTTGCATTATTTGTATTCCTCTGATTTTTACCCCGAATTGTTGCCTGAAGACACGAAATGGTGGTACGAAAGCGGTGACGCACTGTATGAGATCATTGAAGAAGAAAAAGCCGCCCAACAAAGTTTGCTGAAAGAACGAAAGACAACGCTCTTTCACATTTTTTGTATAGAAGGATACAAAAACTTTAGCCGTCAAGCGGCAGAAACAATTTTGACCATATTCACAACCGAAAAAGTTTTCGATTTCCTGAACGATCACTTTGATGTACTGCACACACAGGATAAGACGTATATCATGGAGGTAATTGACGATTTTCTAAAGAACAAAAGGACATGAAACTCTATCACGGCACATTTACCCCGGACATTAAGCAACCTGATTTGTCGAAATGCAGGCAAAAAACGGATTTCGGCAAAGGTTTTTATACTACTAAAAGTTTTGAACAGGCAAGCAAATGGGCGATTTTAAGGAAAAACCGGCTCCGTGCCGAAAAAGCATATATCGTCGAATACGAAATAGACGATGCTACATTATCGTCGGAAGAGTATAAGATCAAACATTTTAACGGTGCAACACATGAATGGTTGGAATTTGTGTTTAATAACAGGAAAGGGACGGTTACCGAAATGTATGATATGGTTATGGGGCCTGTTGCCAACGACTCCTTATATGCCACATTATTACTTTACGAACAAGGCGTTTTATCGGTAGATGCAACTATAACACAACTGAAAACATACACCCTGTTCGACCAACTCTCTTTTCATACATCAAAAGCTATCAAAACGCTTCGATTTGTAAAAACAATAAATGTCACTGATGAATAATAACTTCTACAAAAAAGATCACAAATAAAATTATGCAGGAACAGGGAAATTTCATATTAGTTATATTCGGCGCTTCGGGAGATCTGGCGCGGAGAAAGTTGATACCGGCTTTATACAATCTGTATCGCCAGGGATTTATGCCGGATTCCTTTAAGATACTGGGCGTCGGACGCACCTCTTTGAGCGATGAGACGTTCAGACAAAAAATGTCGGAAGAGCTGGAACGGTTTACGGCCCCGGAATTGTATGATAAAGAAAAAGAGAGCCTGTTCATTGAACAGTTGTGTTATCACAGAATGGATACCGGCAAAGAAGATGATTATTCCGGTTTGAAGAAACGACTGGAATCGTTATCCGAAACGATTGTTTGCAAAGCCGACTATCTGTATTATTTTGCGATACCTCCGTTTATGTATGCTCCCGTCGCAGGATCTCTTCATCATGCCGGACTGACCTGCCAAGAGGGAGGATGGAAAAGGGTGATTGTTGAAAAACCTTTCGGATATGATTACGCAAGCGCCGTCAAACTCAATCATGATTTACTTGAATATTTTGATGAAGATCAGATCTATCGTATCGACCATTATTTAGGAAAAGAGACCGTGCAGAATATTTTGGCAACACGTTTTTCCAACAGTATTTTTGAGCCGTTATGGAACAGGAATTACGTTGAATACATAGAAATCACCTCTGCGGAATCCCTGGGCGTCGGTTCGCGTGCCGGTTACTACGAGACGGCAGGCGCTTTGCGTGATATGATACAGAATCATCTATTGCAGTTATTGGGGATCGTGGCAATGGAACCGCCGGTTTCGTCCGACGCCGCCGCCATACGGAATGAAATGCTAAAAGTCTTTCAGTCCCTGCATAAGATGACAAAAGAGGATGTACCCGGCAATGTATTGCGCGGACAGTATATATCGTCTGTCGTGCGCGGGCAGATACAACCGGCATACCGGGAGGAAAAAGGGGTTGATCCGTCATCCGTAACGGAAACTTATGTCGCTCTGAAATGTTTTATTGATAACTGGAGGTGGAGCGGCATGCCGTTTTTTATACGTACAGGAAAATGTCTGCCTGTGCGCGTGACGGAAGTAGTCATTCATTTCAAGCCAAACCCTCATAAAATATTTTCCCGCAAGAATGGATTGGATAATATCGGAAACGCGTTGATTATACGTATACAGCCGGACGAGGGGTTAGTGCTTAGATTCGGAATGAAAGTTCCGGGAATAGGTTTTCAGGTAGAACCCGTGAGTATGGATTTCCATTATTCATCGCTTAATGAAAAACATATTCCGGACGCTTACGAGCGTTTGCTGTCGGACTGTATGACGGGAGACGCAACCTTATTTCAGCGTGGAGATGCGGTAGAGGCTACCTGGCAATATGTCCAGCCGATCCTGGATGCCTGGAAGGAAAATCCGGCTATTCCCCTTTATGGTTATCCGTCCGGCTCATGGGGCCCGGAACAGGCCGAAACGATGCTGGCCAAAGACGGGTTTGAATGGCGTTATCCCTGTAAAAATCTTACATCAGAC
>JAIRKN010000082.1 GCA_031260095.1 Tannerella sp.
CTTCGGTGATAAAAATAAACAAGCGTTTATTTTGTATTCCTCTCGGCTTACATTATCTTTGCGCGTTGAGAATAAAAAAAGGCTTATTTATTGAATGAATCAGACAATTTTTTTAGTAGAAACAATCGTAAAAGGGTTGCAGGAAAAAAAAGGACGTCGCATCGTTATTGTGGATTTGAAGGAAATACAGGGTGCGATATGTCAATACATGGTTATATGTGAGGGAAATAATCCGAATCAGATTTCATCTTTATCGGATTCAGTGTGGGAAATGGTACATCACAACCTTAGGGAAAAACCGATTTCCGTTCAGGGACTGCGGAATGCTCAATGGGTAGGCATTGATTATGGCACGGTTCTTGTTCATATATTCTTGCCGAAGACTCGTTCTTTTTATCACCTCGAAAGTTTATGGGAAGATTCGACAATTAAGCAAATACCGGATTTAGATTGATTTTATGTGATTGTGGAAGGATACTTATGGAAGAAAAAAATAAAAATACACAGAATAATAACAACGGTAATTATCCGAAGAATCAGAATGGAAATAAGAAATCAAACTTTAGTTTGTGGTGGATCTACGCGCTTATTTTTATTCCGTTGATAACGTTGTATCTTGTAAATGATTCTTCGTCTGTGAAGGAAATCGGCTGGACGGAATTTCAACAGATGGTACGTGACGATGTTTTCGATGAGATGATGGTCTTTAATAAGAAGAATGTGCTGGAGGCTACGGTCAAGAAAGACAAGTATCAGAAGGTTTTTAAACAGGATGCCTCTAAAGCGGAGGAACTTGGCGCTAAAGTGTTGGTGAAAATACCTTCGGCAGACAAATTTTCCGATTTTTACGATAAGGAGGTTTCGGAAAATGACATTTCTGCACGTGTTACCTATAAGGACGGGGATAATATGTTCTGGAATATCCTGGTATCCATAGGGCCTTTTGTCATTATCATTCTGGTTTGGTTTCTGATTATGCGTCGTATGTCCGGTGGAGTCGGTGGTGGTGGAATGGGCGTGTTCAATGTCGGGAAATCGAAGGCTCAGCTTTTTGATAAAGACGGCACGAATAAGATCACGTTCAAAGATGTGGCAGGTCTTTCGGAAGCCAAACAGGAGGTGGAAGAGATTGTTTCATTTCTTAAAAATCCCGGTAAATACACTGAACTTGGTGGAAAAATACCGAAAGGAGCATTATTGGTTGGCCCTCCGGGAACCGGTAAGACATTGTTGGCAAAAGCGGTGGCCGGCGAAGCGAATGTGCCGTTTTTCTCCCTTTCAGGTTCTGATTTTGTAGAGATGTTTGTTGGAGTAGGAGCTTCGCGTGTGCGTGATTTGTTTCGTCAAGCGAAAGAGAAGGCCCCATGTATTGTGTTTATTGATGAGATTGACGCGGTTGGTCGCGCCCGCGGGAAAAATGTCAATATGAATGCCAACGATGAACGGGAGAATACGTTAAATCAATTGTTGACGGAAATGGATGGCTTCGGTTCCAACAGTGGAGTGATCATACTGGCGGCGACGAACCGTGCGGATGTATTGGATAAGGCGTTATTGCGTGCGGGTCGTTTCGACCGTCAGATACATGTAGAATTGCCGGATCTCAATGAAAGAAAGGAAATTTTTGCCGTTCATCTTCGCCCGTTAAAAATTGATTCGAGTGTAGATATGGAATTTCTGGCGAAGCAGACTCCCGGATTTTCCGGCGCCGATATTGCGAATGTATGTAATGAAGCGGCGTTGATCGCGGCCCGTAACGGTAAGCAGTTTGTCCAGAAAGACGATTTTATGAGTGCTGTCGACCGGATTGTGGGAGGGCTTGAAAAGCGCAGTAAAATAATGACGCAAAAGGAACGCAGAAGCATTGCTTATCACGAGGCGGGACATGCTTCTTTGAGTTGGTTGCTGGAACATGCGAATCCATTGGTAAAAGTCACTATTGTACCGCGTGGAAAGGCGCTTGGAGCAGCCTGGTATCTTCCGGAGGAACGTCAGATAACGACCTGTGAGCAATTATTGGACGAGATGTGCGCTACTCTTGGCGGGCGCGCTGCCGAAGAGGTATTTTTGGGCGAAATTTCTACCGGAGCGTCCAATGATCTTGAGCGTGTGACAAAACAAGCTTATGCCATGGTTGTATACTTTGGGATGAGTAAAAAAATGCCTAATCTTAATTATTATGATTCTACGGGTCAGGATTGGGGGTTCACAAAGCCATACAGTGAAGAAACGGCAAAAATGATTGATCATGAGGTTCAGTATATGGTTAATGAACAATACGAGCGGGCGAAACGTATGCTTACGGAGTATGCGGAAAAACATAATCAGTTGGCGGAATTACTGCTCAGGTCCGAAGTTATTTATACGGAAGATGTAGAGCATATTTTTGGAAAACGACCCTGGGTATCCCGTAGCGAAGAGATCATGGAGAAGCAAAACGGAGAGAATAAGAAATAGGATTGTGCGTGAAATAAAGTCTTTTAATCTTGAAAAATTTGATCCAGAGAACACTGACCGGAATTGTATACGTAGCCATCATTGTAGTGGCTATTTGTGCACATCCTCTTCTGTTTGCCGGCGTATTTAGCCTGATTGTCGGCTTGCTGATCCATGAACTTTATACATTGTTAAAATACGAAGGGCCACAATGGATTCGTATCCTCGGAATATCCGGCGGAATTTATTTATTTATCGCCACATGTCTATATGCCGGGAATTATACCGGATATGCCATTTATTTACCTTATCTGGCGATCTTACTTGTTATATTGATATCCGGATTGTATATTCACAATACAAATCCGGTAAACCAATGGGGGATTGCATTATTCGCACAATGTTATTGCGCGGGAACGATTTCTCTGTTGTGTTTTATTCCTTATATGATTTCACCGGATTATAATCCGGTGCCGGTATTGATGATTTTTATTTTTATCTGGTTGAATGATACGGGCGCATACCTGATAGGAAGCTGGAAAGGGAAGCATCGCTTATTTCGGCGTATTTCTCCCCTGAAATCCTGGGAGGGTTTCTTTGCGGGGCTTTTTGTTGTCGTTGCATCGTCTGTATGTTTTGCCTGTTTTTATGAAGACCTGACTTGGTATCAATGGTTGATTTTTGCTTTTGTTACGGTCATTTCGGCAACTTGGGGTGATTTGATCGAATCGTTGCTTAAACGTACTTATGGCGTGAAGGATTCGGGGAAAATATTGCCCGGGCACGGCGGTATGCTGGACCGTTTCGATAGCGTTATACTGGCTTCGCCATGCATTTATATCTATTTTGAAGTTCTTATTCGAAATGGAATGTTAAAATAATCATTCGCGTAGTAGCTTTCGATAGAGCATCCGTAAAAATCTTATCTGTTTCGTTGTTCAGGTCATTCCGGTTTTTTTCCAGTATATCCGCTAATCCGAATTTGAATTTTATTTCCGGTGCTAATATATAATTAAAAGGCATGTAAATATTACAGCCAAAACCAAATTCAAACCCATAATCAATTGGTTTCAGCAAAAGGTGATGGCCCTTTTTACGCCCAAGATCAATGGCTCCATATACGCCGCCTATGATGTATGGACGATAGTTATTAAGACGCATGGATGAAATTTTGAGGTCTAATGGAATGGATAGGTAATTGGAGCGAATACCGGTTTTTATTTCTTCTTCACTTGTCAGTTCTTTAAAATATACCGTTTTATCCCCAAAATGAATGGTTGGGGTCAGCCGCAGGTTCATATAAGGATTGAGAAACAAGTCTCCGATTACCCCCACACTGAATCCGGGCGAATAATTAGGTATTTCCGCAAACCACGTTTCTCCACCGGGTGTGGGATTTCCGTTATTTGTAAGGATCAGATCCTGTGTATGCAGTCCAACATGGAAACCAAAATGATAGAGCCTGTGGTCTGCATAAGGATAATGCTGCACTTTTCGTTTTTGAGAAAACGATGGAAGAGCCAGTAATATGGATATAATTATGTAAACTATCTTTTTCAAAAATCCGGTGTATTTTCGAGTAAAAACGTAAGGAAAGCGAAAATATTGTATTTACCTTAAATCCACAAGCAATTTGCATTTATATTTTTTCATCCGAACAGGTGAAAGATCGTTGCGATACATATCCGTTTATAACAAAAATCCTTGCAGATTTAAGGTTACATTTAATTCTACCACTCCGCGGATTCCTGGTCAGTCCGGGATTACGAACCCGCCCGTCCGCGTCACCGGCGAACCCGAAAGGTGAAGCAATCCGGGAGCATATCGGATGCTTCATCCTTTCGCTTTTGCATTAATAACCTTTTCTCTTTAAATGGAATTTTAATATCTTTGGCAATACTCCCATCCTGTTTGGATACGAGAACAAATGCTATCTCTTAATAGAAAAAAATATCTATTTATGATTCTTTTTCAAACTAAATAATTAATTTTGCACCTGTTATGGCTTTAAAAC
>JAIRKN010000113.1 GCA_031260095.1 Tannerella sp.
TGAAACCACTCAAATACTCTTGGATCATGCCTTCTTTTACCTTACGGGGTAATCCAAAATTGCTTAATTCCATTTTTAGTTGTCATTTGAACCTGTCAACCTATTTTGGAATAAGACACGCGAGATTTTGCCATCGAATTCAGTACCTCGTATAATCCTGAATAAATGATTTTCGGAGTTATACGACATATATTCTGCCGTAATGTTGAGGGCGGAAAGTTCGAGATTAGACAACTTGGGTTGCCTGACTTGCGAAAACCTTTCAATATGCGAGCAAGTTTTTGTCAATTCTTTGAGAATTATTTTGTAATTTCGCACCAGATTGTTCATTGTGTTTAGTTGATTGAATAACAACCAAATATACGACTTTTTTGTCAAATGAACAATCTTTTTATCTTTTTTTTTAATGCACAACGGGTTGTTACAGTTTATTTATTTCGTATCCCTAAATCAAAAAAGCCTCTTAAAGAAGCTTTCCCGCTTTGTGATTCCGGAGCGATTCGAACGCTCGACCCACAGCTTAGAAGGCTGTTGCTCTATCCAGCTGAGCTACGGAACCATTCTATTTTCGGCATGCAAAGTTAAACATTTTTTCATTTTCAACAAACAAATTTTCTACATTCCACACAAACCGATAAAAATGTCCGGCGAAATTTATAGGGGAAAGTTAGCGTTTTTTGGGGCAATTCGCAAAACGGCGATTTTTTTTTCTTTTGCATTGATAAAAAATCAATAACTTTTGGTTTCCTATTCCATATCGTATTATAATGCGATACTTTTGCATCGGTTTAAATTAAATTATTATTGATAATGAAGGAGGAGGCATCGGATCTGAGAGGTTTGAGTGGCATTACCACTGTGGCGGGAGGTTGAATCTTACTACCGTGTTGTAGGGAACAACACGGTCACAGCCGCTGATGGTAGAAAGATATTTTTATGCAATAAATAAAAAAAAACGGATGGATGTAGCAAATCCGTATTTGTTACGTTATAGAGATAGAATGAGCAATTACGACAACATAGTAAGAGGAGTACGTGAGCGCGATGCACAGTCGCAGATGATGTTTTATGATTTTTTTATCCGTTCTGTTTACCAGAGTGCTTATTCTATTGTGGGGAACGAAAATGAGGCGGAAGAAATTGCTCAGGATACGATGTTGAAAGTGTTGGACAGAACGGATTTGCTGAATGATGATGCAGGAGCAATGGAGCGGATTATGAAACGTATAGCGGCAAATGCGGCGATTGATGTGACACGCCGGCGGAAGGATTTTGTTCTTTCAGGTGAGGCGATTCCTGATCCGGAGGATCCGGAAGATGACGACGGATATGATTTCAGTGTCGAAGAAATAAAGGAGGGGATCGCCTTGTTGCCGGATGCTTATCAAAGTATACTTTCCCTCCGTTTGTTTGAAAATATGAGTTTTGCCGAAGTTGCGGATCTGCTGAATATTAATTGTTCTACTGCACGGGTGCAATATACACGGGGAATAGCTAAGTTGAGAAGTGTTTTAATTAAAAAAAAGAAATATGTCTGATAGCAAGTTAGAAAGTAAAATAAGGGAATATGCCGAAGAGATTTTCGGAAAGGACGTAGAGTTGCCTTCCGGGCACCGTGAACGGTTTGAACAACGGTTGAAGGAACTTCATACAGGCTGTGAAGCAGGCAATCGTCAGGAGGCCGGAAGTACGGAGCAAAGATCAGGTAAGGTCATTTCATTTAAAAAATGGATATACCGTACTCGGCATAACTTTGTGAAGCGATCCGGTAGAATAAGATCACAAGATAACATCGCGCGCAGTATAATCGCTTCTGTTGCTGTAGCCGTAGTTATCGCGGGTTTTGTTTTCCTGTTGAATCCGTCTGCCGGGAGTAGTCAACCCAATCAGGAGCTTGCGAATGTACGTAATTATTACAACATGCAGTTGGAAGAGCAGCTTGATGCGACCCGGCAATTGATTCGGCAGGTTGATGGAGCGTATCGGGAAATATTGCTTGCGAACATTGAGCAGATTAAGAATGAGCCGCTACCGGATGTGCAGATTACGGACGATGAATACATTGTATTGATAGCAGACGTATATACCGGTAAGATTGAGGTATTGCAAAATTTGCAGAATATAATAAGAGAAAACATTTAACAGAAATATTATGAAACATTTATTAATTATTATGAGTATGGCAATCATTGCGGGCTTTACCGCATTGCCAATTGTTTTGGCCGGAGAACGCATACCGGTAAAGGTATCGGAAAAAGACTATAATGATAAAGAAGTACGCTTGTTGGTCGAAAAGATGCGCGCTGAGATGTCCCGGGTAGAAAAAGAAGTTCGTTTGTCAGTCGAAAAGATGCATGATGAAATGGTCCGTAGTAAAGAAGAGTTTCGTGTGTCTGCCGAAAAAGCCCGCGCAGAGAATGTCCGGACCGGAGAAAAACTTCGTGCGTCTATCGGAAAAATTGCGGAAGCATCCGTGAAAACAGGAAAAGAGAGCATGGTCGTAAGGAATGGCATATTGGCTTCATCAGAATATAAACGGGAAATAGAAAAGGAGTTTACGACAGGCTCTTCCGCATCACTTTCCATAGACAATGAGTTTGGCAACATTCGGATCCTGGAAGGGACGGAGGATAAAATTACTTTCAAAATCACGATCACCGGGAAAGGCAAAAGCCATGAAAATGCAAAAGAATTAGCGGAATCCGTAGATATAAATTTCACTTATAAAGGAAATGATATATCGGCAAAAACCGTGTTTGGAAAAATCAAGTGTAATAATTGCAAGCGGAGTGTGGATTATGAAGTATATGTGCCGGAAGGTGCAACGTTGACGTTAGATAACCAATTTGGAGATATTAAAATTAATAATACGGTTAAATCTTTTAATGTGAAATTGGAGTTCGGAAAGCTTTATGCAAATGAAATAGCTGATGCGGAGCTTAATATTCAGCATGGTGGAGCAACAATAAATAAATGCGGAAGCATGAAATTAAAGAGTAGTTTTTCGAAATACAAATTGGGTAAAGTAGAAACTTTGTCGGGAAGTATATCGCATGGCGGTATTGATGTGGATGAACTTAGTAATGGCGATTTGAAATCGGATTTTTCAAATCTGGAGATTGGAAAGCTGAAAAATTCATTGAATGCGAAAGATTTTTCGTTTGGCACCTTAAAGATTTTAAATGTAGAGGATCGTTTTTCAAATATAAAGGTGGACGCCCGTTTCTCCAAAGTGCAGATTGCTCTTACGAAAAGTCATAATTTCAAGGCTGCGCTATACACGAATTTTGGTAGTGTTAAAACCGGCGATATTGTTTTTTATGAGAAGACGTTGGATAAAAAAGACGTAGTGGTCGGAACTGCCGGTAAAATAAAAGACCCTTCGGCTACGGTGGAGATCTCAAATGAGCATGGCAATATCAATTTGCAGTAATGATCTTTTGTATATTAAAAGCGATTTTCATAGCCCGGAATATAAAATTAAAGCGAATTCGGATCATATTTTTATGATTACAGTAGTTTTCAGTTTGTAAAAAAATAAGAATTTCTTTTGCTTGTTTTGATTTGTATTGTATCTTTGTGGTGTTAAATAGTAAGTTTTATGAGTATTTTTAGTACACGTCATCATCATCATTATAGCGAATTATAGTTCGGTGGGCTGTCTGGTGCAAATGTGTATACAGGATATAAAAGGCTTACCGTAATGATAGCGGTAAGCTTTTTTATTTGTTTCGAATGATGCGTCCGGCTCATGAAATAAAGATGGGTAAGCGGGCATAATACAAACATTAAAATAAATGGAAATGTTACGAATTGCAGTACAATCGAAAGGACGTCTCTACGAAGAGACAATGGCATTGCTCAAAGAAGCAGGAATCAAGTTGAGTAAGGCGAAGCGCACGCTACTTTTATCGGCAGTGGATTTTCCGGTAGAAGTGTTATTCCTGCGTGATGATGATATTCCGCAATCGGTGGCGAATGGTGTGGCGGACGTCGGAATTGTCGGTGAGAATGAATATGTGGAAAAAGGGGAAAAAGCTATTTTAATTAAACGCCTTGGTTTCAGTAAGTGCCGTTTATCCCTGGCGATTCCGAAAGATGAAGATTATAACGGCCTGAAGTGGTTTCACGGAAAGACGATTGCCACCTCTTACCCGAATATATTAAAGGGACACCTGAGTAAAAGCGGTGTAAAGGTTTCATTGCATGAAATTTCCGGTTCGGTAGAAATTGCTCCGGGCATCGGCCTTGCCGATGCTATTTTTGATATAGTCAGTTCCGGAAGCACACTAATAAGCAATCAATTAAAGGAGGTTGAGGTGGTAATGAAAAGCGAGGCTTTGTTGATTGCAAACAAAGAATTGCCGAAAGACAAACGTGAAATATTGGATGAATTAATATTCCGTTTTGATGCCATACAGGAAGCCTCCGGGAAGAAGTATGTATTACTGAATGCTCCCAAAGATAAAGTGGCTGAGATAACGGAGTTGTTACCGGGCATGAAAAGTCCGACCGTGACGCCTCTTGCCGGCGAAGGCTGGGTATCCATACAATCCGTAATCACGGAAAAACATTTCTGGGAAATAATCGGCAGGCTGAAAGCGATTGGCGCGGAAGGTATTATTGTTATACCGATAGAGAAAATGATAGTTTGACAATGCGTATAAAGACTTATATATATCCGGGCAGGGAGGAATGGGAAAATCTGCAACAGCGGCCGGAATTAGACGTAACATCACTTTTCGGTACGGTGCGGGAAGTATTGGAAGATGTACGGGCGAATGGAGATGAAGCGGTCCGCCGGTATGGTGAGCGCTTCGACAAGGTACGGGTGACAGATTTACAGGTTTCTTCGAAAGAACTGGACGAAGCGGAATCCGTGCTTGATGAAAAGTTGAAAGAAGCGATTGTTACGGCATGCCGGAATATTGAAACATTTCACGCTTCACAATATTTTGAAGGGAAAAAGATTGAGACAATGCCGGGTGTTACGTGCTGGCAGAAGTCCGTGGCAATAGAGAAAGTCGGTTTATATATTCCGGGAGGTACGGCTCCGTTATTCTCTACCGTTCTGATGCTGGCTGTTCCTGCCCGTATTGCAGGATGTAAGGAGATTGTACTTTGTACGCCTCCGGGCCGGGATGGAAAAGTTCATCCGGCGATCCTGTTTGCCGCTAAGGTCGCGGGTGCGAATAAAATATTCAAAGCAGGAGGGATTCAGGCGATTGCGGCTATGACGTATGGGACGGAATGTGTGCCCAAGGTGTATAAAATATTTGGTCCCGGAAACCAATATGTTGTTGCGGCAAAACAACTTGTCGGGTTAAAAGAGGTTGCGATAGATCTGCCGGCAGGGCCTTCGGAAGTTGAGATTATCGCCGACGAGACGGCCCATCCTGCCTATATAGCTGCGGATTTTCTTTCGCAGGCGGAGCATGGGCCGGATAGCCAGTCCATATTGATCACTACATCGGAAGCGTTGGCAGAAGCCGTTAAGCAGGAAATTGAGAATCAGTTGTCGGAGTTGCCGCGACGTGATTTTACGGAACAATCATTATCGCACAGTCGTATAATCATTCTTAAGGATAATGACGAAATGACGGATTTTACGAATCAATACGCACCGGAACACCTGATCATCCAGACCGCAGATTATGCGGAATTAAGTCATAAAATACAAAATGCCGGCAGTGTTTTCTTAGGACCCTACACACCGGAAAGTGCAGGCGACTATGCGTCGGGTACAAATCATACGCTTCCGACAAAAGGCTATGCGAAAATGTACAGTGGCGTAAATCTGGATAGCTTTATCCGAAAGATAACATTTCAGGAAATTACCGAAGACGGCTTAAGATTACTGGGGCCTGCGATAGAAATTATGGCGGCAAATGAACAGTTGGACGCCCACAGAAACGCTGTATCGGTAAGACTGGGAAAATAGGTGCGTTTAAAATCATTTATTATCATTTTTGTTGAAGCGGAATTATTTTTCTTATTATATTTGTCATTGAAGTCAACTAAAAACTAATTTATTAATTTATGGAAAATGTGATTTATATGGTCTTGGGAGCATCTTTGATCGCTCTGGGTTTTGCTTTTTTCTTTTTCAAGCAGATGATGAAAAGGGATGAAGGTACGGATACAATGAAAAAAATTGCACTTCATGTACGTAAAGGGGCAATGGCTTATCTTAAGCAGCAATATCTTGTGGTAGTGATTGTTTTTCTTATTCTGGTGATTGTCTTTTCTATTATGGCTTACTTTAATCTTCAAAATTCGTGGGTTCCTTTTGCCTTTTTAACGGGAGGTATTTTCTCCGGTCTGGCAGGTTTTTTCGGCATGAAAACCGCGACGTATGCGTCAGCCCGGACGGCCAATGCGGCACGTCGCTCTTTAAATGACGGTCTTCGCGTAGCTTTCCGCTCAGGAGCTGTGATGGGCTTGACGGTTGTTGGCCTGGGTTTGTTGGATATATCGGTTTGGTATATTATTCTGGACCATTCTATTGCGGATGACGGGGGACATAAAATGATGATTATAACGACCACCATGCTTACATTCGGAATGGGAGCGTCTACACAGGCTTTATTTGCCCGTGTGGGCGGAGGTATCTACACAAAAGCCGCCGATGTGGGCGCTGACCTTGTCGGTAAAGTAGAAGCCGGTATACCGGAAGACGACCCGCGTAATCCGGCTACTATCGCGGATAATGTGGGGGATAATGTAGGCGATGTAGCCGGGATGGGTGCCGATTTATATGAATCCTATTGTGGCGCCGTCCTTGCTACGGCAGCTTTGGGCGCTGCCGCTTTTGTATTAAACCCTGAAATGCAGTTGAAAGCCGTCTTTGCACCGATGCTGATCGCAGCCGTCGGGGTATTACTTTCTATCCTTGGCATATTCCTGGTTCGTACGAAAGAAGGCGCAACCATGAAGCAACTTCTTTCGGCTTTGGGCCGGGGGGTCAATATCAGTTCATTGCTGATCGTGGCAGCTACATTTTGCATCTTTTATTTTCTTGGCATACATAACTGGGCAGGCATTTCCTTTTCCGTAGTGGTGGGGCTGATTGCCGGTATTATTATTGGTCAGGCAACAGAATATTATACTTCACACAGTTACAAGCCCACACGCAAGATTGCAGAAAGTTCGCAGACAGGCCCGGCAACCGTTATCATTTCCGGTATTGGTCTTGGATTTGTTTCGACTTCCATACCGGTTATTACGATTTGTGCGGCTATTATCTTATCATTTCTTTCTGCCATACAGTTTGATGTGGCAAATATGCTCGAACATCAGAATTTGTGTCTCGGATTATACGGTATTGCGATCGCGGCGGTCGGCATGCTTTCTACGTTGGGTATAACATTGGCCACCGATGCTTACGGGCCGATCGCCGATAATGCAGGAGGAAATGCCCAGATGAGTAATTTGCCGCCGGAAGTACGTCAGCGTACGGATGCCCTCGACGCATTGGGAAATACGACGGCAGCCACCGGGAAAGGATTTGCCATAGGCTCGGCTGCACTAACGGCGCTGGCATTGCTTGCGTCATACATCGAAGAAATAAAAATTGCATTGATAAGGGTAGGGGATACCGCGCTTGAAATGGCAAATGGAGATAAGATTCCGATTGTGGAAGCCTCGTTCCGGGATTTCATGAACTATTATAATGTAACGTTGATGAATCCAATCGTTTTGGTTGGTATATTTTTGGGGTCAATGATGGCTTTCCTGTTCTGCGGATTAACGATGAATGCCGTAGGTCGTGCGGCGCAGGATATGGTAGAAGAGGTGCGTCGTCAGTTCCGTACCATTGACGGAATTATGGAAAGGAAGGCGGAGCCTGATTATGCACGATGTGTGGAAATATCTACCAAAGGCGCACAGCGTGAAATGTTACTCCCTTCGTTATTGGCGATTATTGTCCCTGTGCTTGTCGGGATTCTTTTTGGCGTTGCAGGTGTTTTGGGATTACTTGTCGGCGGACTGGGTGCAGGATTTGTTCTTGCCGTATTTATGGCCAATGCCGGTGGGGCATGGGACAATGCGAAGAAGCATATTGAAGAAGGTAATTTCGGCGGAAAAGGTTCCGACAATCATAAAGCGACGGTTGTCGGTGATACGGTCGGCGACCCATTTAAAGATACGTCCGGGCCTTCTCTGAATATCTTAATCAAACTGATGAGCATGGTATCCATTGTAATGGCCGGACTGACGGCCGTTCATAGCCTGTTAGGTTAATCCGCTCAAACGTCATTTCGTACGCGCTTGGAAATCGCAGAATTTTCATGTGATTTTGCGCGACTAATATAAAAGTTGGACATGGTGCAAAAGAAAGTAAGGATAACACGTATAATCATATTGTCCGTTATATTTTCAGGGTATATCTGGGGGACGAATGCTCAGAAACGTCCGGTCATTGGCGTTTCCGACGCGTCGAAGGATGGAAAGAATGTAGCGGTTCCGCGTTCGTATATAGACGCGGTTTTGCAGGCCGGTGGCGTTCCTGTGGTTATTCCTGTGATCTATGACGAAAAAAAAGTGATAGAGCTATTGAATACGATGGACGGAATTATTTTTGCGGGAGGAGAAGATTTTGACCCTGCTTATTATAATGAACGGTCGATTCCGCAAATGGGCAGGATAAACGCTCCCCGTGATGAATTTGAAATGAAACTTGTTCATCTGGCAGCAGAACGCAGTATTCCGATTTTAGGTATTTGCCGCGGTCTTCAACTTATTAATATTGCTTTCGGAGGATCGCTTTATCAGGATTTACCTGCGCAATATTATGATAATACGATCAGTCACCGGCAGAAACAACCTAATTATGAGGCTTCACATGCGGTGTATGTAGAGGATAATACGGTCTTTGCAAACATTGTAAAAGAGAGGATGCTGATGGTGAACAGTTTACATCATCAGGCGATCAAAAAAGTGGCCCGAGGGTTTCGTATAGCCGGAAAATCACCCGATGAAATTGTTGAAGTAATAGAAAAAGTGGATGATGAAAATTGGATTTTAGGCGTGCAGTTCCATCCGGAAGTCCGTGTTACAAGAGACAATGCAATGCACCGTATTTTTCAGCGTTTCATGGATGAAGCAGGGAGTTTGGAAAAACCGAACAGGGCCGTTAAAACCGTCTCCGTCACGAGGCCACAGGTCGGACGCGGGTACGAATCGGAACCGCAGATTATACGTGAGCGGACTTTGCCGCCGGTACCGCCCCCGCAGATTATTCACGAATCCGTGATAGATACGCAATATATCTATAAGATTGTCAGGGATACCCAATATATCCATGCGCCGGCAGATACGGTGTATATATCTGTTTCCGACACGAAATACATACAGTTGCCTGCC
>JAIRKN010000129.1 GCA_031260095.1 Tannerella sp.
TAAAATGTATATCAGGTGTTTTTCTCAATCCACGTACGTGCATTCACGAATGCTTCTATCCATGGAGTGATTTCGTCTTCTTTACGTTCTGCGGGATAATAACCGCATTGCCAGGGAAAGATAGCCCTTTCGGGATGTGGCATAATGGCAATATGGCGGCCGTTATCCGAGCAGATCCCTGCCGTAGCCCATGGCGATCCGTTTGGATTCGCCGGGTATCCGTCATAATTGTATCTGGCGACAATATTGTACCGTTTTTCTTCGTACGGAAAATCAAACTTACCTTCTCCGTGGGCTACCCAGGCGCCAAGTTTTGTGCCGCTCAGGGAACCGAACATGATAGAATTGTTTTTAGGGATTTCCAGACTGACGAAGTTGGATTCGAATTTGTGCGAATCATTGTAAATCATTTTATGTTTTTTCTCATGATTCGGATAGAGAAGCTCCAGTTCCGCCATTAACTGGCAACCATTGCAAATCCCGATACTCATCGTGTCTTCGCGTGTATAAAAACGGTCTATGGCAAGTTTCGCTTTCTTATTATACAGAATGCCGGCGGCCCAACCTTTGGCCGAGCCTAATACGTCGGAATTAGAAAAACCTCCGCAGAATACGATAAAATGAACGTCGTCCAGTGTTTCGCGCCCTGTTGCCAGGTCTGTCATGTGGACATCTTTTACATCAAATCCGGCAAGGTAAAGTGCATAAGCCGTCTCGCGTTCGCACTGGGAGCCTTTATCCCTTAATACTGCCGCTTTGACGGCGCTTCTTTTTTTGCGATTTGCCGAAATTCCATAAGATCGTAATGTTCCTTTAAACTCTTTATGAAATTTATATTCCAGTGGTTGTACCTTATAGTTTTCAAAACGATTGCCGGCACATTCATTACCACTTTGGCGGCGGTCTAATAAATAGGATGATTTATACCATACATCCCGCATATAATCTATGCCGAAATGATATTGCACACCCTCTTTTGTGATCATAATATGCCGTTCATTCGCAGGTTTGGCGATACATGCAAATCCGATTCCCGCCGATTGCAGCCCTTTTTCAAAAACTTTCTTTTCCTTCACCTGCACCACGATACCCGGATTCTCGGCAAACAGTATTTTTATAATATCTTTTTCGGCCAGCGCATCCAGGTTTACGTTCATGCCGCCATCAACGTTCGCAAAACACATTTCCAGCAGGGTGGTGATCATACCTCCTGCCGAGATATCATGCCCTGCAAGAATCAAACCTTTATCAATCGCCCCCTGTATTGCATTAAATGCGTCCAGAAAGTAGGCGGCGTCTTTCACCGTCGGAGCCTCATTGCTTATTTTGCCGAGAGCCTGTGCGAAAGCGGAGCCTCCGAGTTTCATTTTGTCGAAAGAGAAATCAATATAATAGATGCAGGTATTTTTATCATTAACCAGTACCGGGGAAACGATCTTTTTTATGTCGCTCACTTCACCTGCGGCAGAAATAATGACGGTACCGGGGGACAACACTTTCACCTCGCCGTATTTTTGCGTCATAGAGAGAGAATCTTTACCGGTCGGAATATTGATACCCAGTTCGCAGGCAAAATCCGATGCGGCTTTTACGGCTTTATACAGCCGGGCGTCTTCTCCTTCATTCCGGCAGGGCCACATCCAGTTAGCGCTCAGGGAAACGCTTTTAATCTGTTCGGATAATGGGGCAAATACAATATTGGTCAGTGCCTCGGCAATGGACATGACGGAACCTGCGGCCGGGTCGATTAATGCCGCTTGCGGCGCATGACCGATGGACATAGCCATACCTGCCTTCCCCCGGAAATCAAGCGCTACGGCGCCAAGGTCGCTTAACGGTAATTGCAACTTCCCCTGACATTGCTGACGTGCAATCTTGCCTGTTACCGAGCGGTCCACCTTATTGGTCAACCAGTCTTTACAGGCCACAGCCTCCAACTGAAGTACTTTCTCGAGATAGTTATGCAATTCGGATTCTTTATATTTCACCGGCGAATAGGTTTCTTTCACCGTTTTATCCTCCATAACGGTACGGGGTGGTTTCCCGAACATATATTCGAGTGGGATATCCATCGGTTTTTTTCCGTCATTTTGTTCGAAAACGAATTTCATATCACCGGTCGTTTCGCCCACCACATACATTGGCGAACGTTCGCGTTCGGCAATGCGACGGATACGTTCCACATCCTTTTCTTTCATCAGCAATCCCATGCGTTCCTGACTCTCGTTTCCGATGATTTCTTTGGCCGAAAGTGTCGGGTCGCCCACCGGCAGTTTGGACATATCAATATGTCCCCCGGTCGTTTCCACCAGTTCGGAAAGGCAATTAAGGTGTCCTCCTGCTCCGTGGTCATGTATGGATATGATCGGGTTGCTATCGGATTCGGCGATACTTCGTATTACATTCGCCACACGTTTTTGCATTTCGGGATTAGCGCGTTGCACGGCATTCAACTCTATTCCGCTGGCGTATTGTCCGGTATCGACGGATGAAACGGCGCCTCCGCCCATTCCGATCCGGTAATTGTCGCCTCCGAGCAGGATCACTTTTTCATGTGGCTTCGGCTCTCCTTTCAGCGCATCGCGTCGATTGGCAAATCCTACGCCACCGGCAAGCATAATCACTTTGTCGTATGCAATTTTTTTATTATTCTCGGCATGTTCGAAAGTAAGAAGTGAGCCGCAGATGAGCGGTTGTCCGAAATGATTCCCGAAAGTAGACGCACCGTTGGATGCTTTTATAAGGATTTGTTCGGGCGTTTGATACAACCATTTGCGCGGATCCATGATTTTTTCCCACGGGCGCTCTTCTTCCGTACGCGGATAGGAGGTCATATAGACGGCGATCCCGGCAGTCGGCAATGAGGCTTTTCCACCGCCCAGGCGATCCCGTATCTCGCCGCCTGTCCCGGTAGCGGCGCCGTTGAATGGCTCGACGGTAGTCGGGAAATTATGTGTTTCGGCTTTGAGGGACAATACTGTTTTTATTTTTTTTGTTGCGTAATAGTCCGGTTTATCGCCGGATAAGGGTGCAAACTGTTCAATAGCGGGACCGGTATTGAATGCGACATTATCTTTATAGGCCGAAACGATCTTATTCGGATTAACAGTGGAGGTCTTTTTTATCAGGGCAAAGAGTGAGCTTTCCATTTCTTTGCCGTCGATAACGAATATTCCGTTAAAAATCTTGTGGCGGCAATGTTCCGAATTGACCTGGGCAAAACCATATACTTCGCTGTCCGTGAGTTTTCTTTTCAGCTTTCCGGCCACCTCATTCAGGTATTCAACTTCGTCATTACTTAAAGCCAATCCTTCTTTCCGGTTATACAAAGCAATATCTTCAATTTCAATAACCGGATCCGGTTTTTTATTGATCGTGAAAATCTTTTGATCCAACCCCTCGTAGATACGCTGGAGCATCGGATCGTGGGTTGCTTCTCCGGCGGAAACGGAGAAATACTCTTCTATGCGGGAGATTCCTTTTATACCCATGTTCTGGGTTATCTCAACCGCATTGGTACTCCATGGAGTGATCATTTCGCGTCGCGGCCCGACAAACCAGCCTTTTACGGATTTACTTTTAACCGGTTGTGCGTTGCCGAACAACCAAACTAATTTCTCTGTATCATCAGAACTGAACACTTGTGCCGTTTCGACAGCCAGCACTGTTTTTGCGGAAGATTGGAAAAACTGAATCATATTATTTTTTTGATTAATATCCTTTGATTATCATCCAAA
>JAIRKN010000171.1 GCA_031260095.1 Tannerella sp.
ATCGGAAGCCGCTTCTGGCCTTTCAGTAGAGAAAGTTATCCGAAACAGTTTCTTGATTTTTTCGGTATAGGGCGTTCACTGTTACAAATGACGGTAGACCGTTTCACAAAAATAATACCGATGGAAAATATCTATATCGTCACAAATGAAAAATATGCGGATCTGGTAAAGGAACAATTACCCTTACTTCATGACAAACAGGTACTACTTGAACCAACACGCCGGAATACCGCACCATGTATTGCCTATGCCGCATATCATATAAAGGCCCGTAACCCGGATGCGAACATTGTTGTGGCGCCATCAGACCATCTGATTCTCAAAGAAAATGAGTTCCTGACAGCGATTAATGAAGGTCTGAAATTTATAAAGGAGGAGGATGCTCTGATGACGCTCGGTATCAGGCCCAGCCGCCCTGAAACAGGCTATGGTTATATACAGAGCAATGACAATATGAATGGTAACTTTGCAAAAGTGAAAACGTTTACCGAAAAACCGAACCTGGAATTGGCAAAGGTCTTCATGGAAAGCGGTGAGTTTTTCTGGAATTCCGGTATTTTTCTCTGGAATGTAAACTCCATCATGAATGCCATTTATAAGTTTCTCCCTGAAATATCTGCACGTTTTGATCTTGGAACGGACAAATTCAATACTTCTGAAGAACAGGAATTCATCAATACTCACTATCCTTACTGTCCTAATATATCCGTTGATTACGGAATCATGGAAAAAGCCGATAACGTATATATGCAATGTGTCGACTTCGGCTGGGCAGATCTTGGTACATGGGGTTCCCTGTTTGACATTGCAACGAAAGACGAAAATAACAATGCTCTACTGAAAACCCGTGCCATATTGTATGAATGTGAAGACAATATCATTGCACTGGGAAACAATAACCGTTTGGCAATCGTACAGGGACTGAAGGATTACATCGTAGCCGAAAACGGAAACGTACTTCTGATCTGTAAGAAAGAAGACGAGCAGCGTATCAAACAGTTCATGGCCGACACACAGCTTAAATATAACGATGAATTTTCCTGAAACTACGATTTTCAGAAATAAGGGACAAGCAATGGGGTGGATGTTATTGACAGTAAAAAATCATTTTCTGAAATAGCAAATGGAATGATTACGGGTGTAAGACCCTACTTACCGGACGATCATTTTCAAAGAACCCGATTACATTATTACTGACAGTTTTTGCTATTTCAATACGTGAATACGTTGTTTGTGTACCGATATGGGGAGTTAACACAACATTATCCATTTCAAGCAACTCCGGAGACGGATGATCTCCGAACTCAAACACATCCAATCCGGCGCCATGTATTTCACCCGTTTGCAATGCTTCCATCAGAGCTTTCTCATCAACGAGTGGTCCACGTGATGTATTGATCAGGATCGCTGTCTGCTTCATCTTTTTCAATTCTTCTTTACCGATGACATGATGTGTGTCCGCAGTATACGGAGCATTTATGGAAACAAAATCGGATTGTTCGAGTAACTCGTCCATTGTCACGTACATAGCGCCTGTCTTCGTTTCTTCGTTCAGGTCTAACTGACGACGATTATGGTAAATAACATCCATACCGCAGGCGCGTGCACGCTTACACAAGGCCTTACCGATACGCCCCATTCCAATGATACCAAGGGTAGCTCCCGTCACCTGCATACCGAGATTCTCAAGTACACCTACTTTCATTTTCGTATCTAAAATTCGCAACTTACGGTCACACTCCGTTACGCGACGTGCCGTATCCAAAAGCAAAGCCAAAGCAATATTCGCAGTAGGATCGGTCGTTGGGCCGGGCGTATTTGCCACTGTCAAGCCTTTTCCTAAAGCATAAGCGACATCAATATTATTGTATCCCACCGCATAATTAGCGATAAGTTGCAATTTGGTTCCCTTATCTATCAATACTTTATCAACAGGAAAATCAAACATAGGACATAAAGCATCATAATCATGTATAATGTCCATAATTTCCTCATACGTAAAATCTTTATCCCCGGAAGGAAATGTCACGTCATATTTATGTTCCAATTCAACGAATCCTTCACGGAACATGTCGTAAGTCACAAGAATTTTTTTCATAGGACAAAAGTATAGAAAATTCCTGATAAGTCAAAACTCCGGGACCCTTTCAATTGATATTCAACACATAAATCTAAGCGGGGGGAAATCGTCACCGTTGTCCTTATGTTTTTATTTATAATTGCTTGTGGATTTAAGGTTATCATAAAAAAGCGTATCTTTGTGTCGTATATAGAAACCCTGTATAAGAATAGAATTTATAAATCAATGAGAATGAACATAAAGAAACAAAAATCGGAGAAGAACAAAACTTCTCGCAATAATAAACAGACAGAAAAAAATAAACCGGGACACAGTAAACGCATGAAAAAAGACCTCATGGTACATGCGATTCTTGACATTTTCCAGAAAGACCCCAAATCCGTATATAATTACAAGCAAATAAGTAAATTAATCAGAATTGACGCACAAGTTCAGAAACTACAGGCGCTCAATATCCTGTACACACTTGCAGAAGATGATATTTTAGTGGAATTAGACCGGGGCCGTTTTCGTTACAATAGCCTCGGGACCATTGCAACCGGCACATTTAAACGTCGCAGCAATGGTAAGAACGCATTTCTTCCGGACGACGGAGGAGAAGCAATACGTATTGCCGAACGTAATTCGCAACATGCGATGGATGGAGATCGTGTACGTGTACAACTTTTTGCACGTCGCAAAGGAGTAGAACCGGAGGCCGAAGTACTTGAGATACTCGAATCCAAAGACCGTACTTACGTAGGAACACTGCAAATCAACCACGATTACGCGTTTCTGGTAACGGAAGATAAAACGCTGGCAAATGACATCTTCATTCCTAAAGGAAACGTTAAAGGAGCAAAGAATGGCGAAAAGGCGATTGTAAGAATCATCGAATGGCCGGAAAATGCAAAAAACCCTATCGGGGAAATTATAGATGTGTTGGGAACGTCAGGAGATAATGATACGGAAATGCATGCCATACTTGCAGAATTCGGCCTTCCGTATAGATATCCGGAAAAAGTAGAACAGGCAGCCGACAAAATACAGGAGGAAATTACCCCGAAAGAGATCGCCGAACGGGAAGATTTCCGCCAGGTTACGACTTTCACGATAGACCCGAAAGACGCAAAAGACTTTGACGACGCCTTGTCCCTCCGCCCGACCGGTCACGGAAACTGGGAAGTGGGAGTACACATCGCTGATGTGACCCATTATGTCAGACCGGACGATATGATTGACAAGGAAGCAATAGAACGTGCTACGTCGGTATATCTTGTAGACCGTACCATCCCGATGCTCCCTGAAAGGCTATCCAATAAATTATGTTCCCTCCGGCAGGATGAGGAAAAATTATGTTATTCCGTTATATTCGAATTGAACGCCCAGGCCGAAATACTCGCATCGCGGATTGTGCGCACTGTGATCCGCAGTAACCGCAGGTTTACATACGAAGAGGCCCAAAACATTATTGAAACCGGAGAAGGAGATTTCAGAGATGAAGTATTAAAACTAAACGAACTGGCGAAAATCCTGCGTGATAAACGATTCAAAGACGGGGCCATTGATTTCGACCGCTACGAAGTTAAATTCGAAATAGATGAAAACGGCAAACCTTTAAGTGTTTACTTTAAGGAATCCAAAGAGGCGAATCACCTGATTGAAGAATTTATGTTGCTGGCAAACAAAACGGTAGCGGAAACCATCGGAAAAACACCAAATAGTAAAAGTAAAAAAACATTCGTTTACCGTATACATGAACAACCGGACCCCGATAAAATGCAAAACTTCGCCGAATTTATCGGAAAATTCGGGTATAAGCTCAAAACGACAGGCAGCAAAAGTGAAATTACCAAAAGCATCAATTCAATACTGGACAAAGCCAAAGGAAAGCCGGAACAGAATCTCATCGAAACATTGGCCGTACGCTCCATGCAAAAGGCCATTTATTCCACCCACAACATTGGTCACTACGGATTGGCATTCCCGTTCTATACACACTTTACTTCCCCCATCCGCCGTTATCCGGACATGATGGTACACCGCCTGCTGGAACGTTACGTAAAAGGCGTAAAAAGCGTAAACCAGGAAGAATACGAAGACTTTTGTAAGCATTGTTCCTCCATGGAGCAATTAGCGGCCAATGCCGAACGTGCCTCCATCAAGTACAAACAGGTTGAATTTATGAGCGACAAGATCGGCCGGATTTATGATGGCATCATTTCGGGGGTTACCGAATGGGGGCTGTATGTAGAATTGAATGACAATAAATGTGAAGGACTTGTTCCCATGCGCGACCTGGATGACGATTTTTACGAATTTGATGAAAAAAACTTCTGCCTGATCGGTAAGCGCCACAGACACATCTATCGTCTTGGCGACCCGATTACCGTTAAAATCGCACATGCCAACCTGCAACGTAAACAACTTGATTTTGTTCTGGCCGAATAAGACTATCACATAAACATATCCATCGACTCTATTTCCCTGATACCGGAAATGCCGGATATCCGGCATTTCTTCTTATTCTATCCCCACAAAAAGCCTTTCACATCCTTTCCAAAGGTTACCCATCCGGACCTCATCAAAGTGATTCGCAGCGTCTTCTACCAACAACGGCATTTGTCGGAATA
>JAIRKN010000156.1 GCA_031260095.1 Tannerella sp.
CTTGGAGATCGCAGAATTTTCATGTAATTTTGCCATTCCTAAGAAAACATAATTAACAAATAAAACATTGATAAAGATGAAGAAATACAATTTTTATGCAGGCCCCTCAATTTTGAGTCAGTACACTATTAAGAGCACTGCCGAGGCAATACTCGACTTTGCGGGCACAGGACTTTCACTAATGGAAGTCTCACACAGAAGTAAGGAATTTGTCGCTGTCTGCGACGAAGCCCGCAACCTGGTCAAAGAATTGCTGGACGTACCGGCTACGCACGACGTGATTTTCCTCGGAGGCGGCGCCAGTTTGCAGTTTTGCATGGTTCCTTATAATCTGTTGAAAAAGAAAGCATCCTATCTCGATACCGGTACCTGGGCTTCCAAAGCGATCAAAGAAGCTAAATTATTCGGTGAAGTCGAGGTGGTCGCTTCATCTAAAGAGAAAAACTACAATTTTATTCCTAAGGATTATACGGTATCCGATGATTCGGACTATTTCCATATCACAACAAACAACACTATTTACGGAACGCAGATACACCGGATCCCACAAGTGAACGTCCCGTTGGTCGCAGACATGTCGTCTGATATTTTTTCACGTCCGACAGACGTATCCAAATACGATGCAATCTATGCCGGCGCACAAAAAAACCTGGCGCCTTCCGGCGTAACCATTATAATTGTCCGCAAAGACGCATTAAACAGGATGGATCGTCCGATACCTACCATGCTCAACTATATGACGCATGTAGAAAAAGAATCCATGTTCAACACCCCTCCGGTGGTTCCTCTTTATGCCGCCATGCAGACACTGAAATGGTACAAAGAACAGGGAGGTATCCCTGCCATACAGAAAAAAAACGAAGAAAAAGCAGCCGTATTATACGATGAAATAGACCGCAACAAACTGTTTAAAGGGACCGCTGAAAAAGAAGACCGTTCATTGATGAACGTTTGTTTTGTGATGAATGACGAATATAAAGACCTGGAAAGTGAATTTGCTTCATTCGCCGCAGCAGCCGGCATGACCGGAATAAAAGGACATCGTTCCGTAGGCGGCTTCCGCGCCTCTATCTATAATGCTATGCCGATAGAAAGCGTGAAAGCATTGATTCAGACTATGCATGAATTTGAAAAACAACACTGAATTAACGATTTTAACCCAATGAAAATATTAGTTGCAACAGACAAACCATTTGCCCCGATAGCGGTGAATGGCATACGTGAAACGATTGAAAACGCCGGAATGGAACTGGCGCTTCTGGAAAAATATACCGAAAAATCACAATTATCAGAAGCTGTGAAAGACGTCGATGCGATTATTATCCGTAGCGATATCATCGACAATGAAGTATTCGATGCGGCCAAACAGCTGAAAATCGTAGTGCGCGCGGGCGCGGGATACGACAATGTGGATCTTGCCTCGGCAACCGCTCATGATGTATGCGTCATGAACACACCGGGACAGAATGCCAATGCGGTGGCCGAATTAGCCGCGGGAATGATGATATATGGCGTGCGAAACATGTTTAACGGCACTTCCGGCACCGAGTTGATGGGTAAAAAACTCGGTATTCACGCATATGGTAATGTAGGGCGCAATGTGGCACGCATCGCCAAAGGTTTTGGCATGGATATTTATGCTTATGACGCTTTCTGTCCGGCCGACGTCATCGAGAAAGACGGTGTGAAAGCGTTAAATTCAGCCGAAGAACTCTATACAACCTGCCCGTTTATCTCCCTCCATATACCGGCTACGGCAGAAACAAAAAATTCTATAAATTACAATCTGCTTTCAAAAATGCCCAAAGGAGCTATGCTGATCAACACAGCCCGCAAAGAAGTGATCAATGAAGCGGAACTCGTAAAACTGATGGAAGAACGGCCGGATTTCAAATATATAACGGATATCATGCCGGGAAATCATACGGAACTGGCCGGGAAATTTGCCGGTCGCTATTTCAGCACTCCCAAAAAGATGGGCGCACAAACAGCGGAAGCAAATATCAACGCCGGGATCGCTGCTGCAAACCAAATCGTGAAATTCCTGAAGGAAGGCGACCGTACATTTCAGGTAAACAAATCATGATCTGCGATTCATCACTAAACGCTAACAACTATGAAAATAAAACCATTCAAAGGCATACGTCCGCCTAAAAATCTGGTTGAACAGATACAATCACGTCCATACGATGTATTAAACTCCGGCGAAGCGCGGGCGGAAGCGGGGAATAATGAAAAATCGCTTTACCATATCATAAAGCCTGAGATCGGGTTCCCGGAGGGAACGGACGAACACGAGCCGGCCGTTTATGAGAAAGCGGCGGAAAACTTCCGTAAGTTTAAGGAGAAAGGGTGGCTCGTCCAAGATGAGAAGGAGCAATATTACGTATACGCCCAGACGATGAACGGAAAAACGCAATACGGACTTGTCGTATGCGCCTGTGTGAATGATTATATGACGGGGAAAATCAAGAAGCATGAACTCACCCGTAAAGATAAGGAAGAAGACCGTATGAAACATGTACGGGTAAATAACGCCAACATCGAACCGGTATTCTTCGCATACCCCGATAATTCGGAAATTGACGAAATAGTTGCCGGATATACAACCAACGCGCCTGAGTACGATTTCACGGCAAAGTCGGACGGCTTCCGACATACATTCTGGATCATCCGCGACGACCGCGATATCCGGCGTATTACGGAATTATTTGCTGCCATGCCGGCGATGTATATTGCAGACGGACATCATCGTTCGGCTGCCGCCGCTTTGGTGGGAGCCGAAAAAGCAGGACAAAACGCAACTCATTGCGGAGATGAAGAATACAACTATTTTATGGCCGTATGTTTCCCGGCAAACCAACTGACAATCATTGATTATAATCGTGTAGTAAAAGACTTGAACGGGCTTACCGACGAAACTTTTTTGCAACAGTTGACGGAAGATTTTGAGGTTGAAAAGAAAGGAAAAGAAGTCTTCAAACCGACAAAACTGCACGAATTTTCAATCTATCTGAACGGAAACTGGTACGCACTGACAGCCAAACCGGGTACATATAATGATAACGACCCGATCGGGGTATTGGATGTAACCATTTCGTCCCGTCTGATATTAGACAGAATATTAGGAATAAAAGACCTGCGAACAGATAAGCGCATAGATTTCGTAGGTGGAATACGGGGTCTGGAAGAATTGAAAAAGCGGGTCGACAGTGGTGAAATGAAAGTTGCGTTAGCGCTTTATCCGGTTTCGATGGAACAACTGATCAACATCGCCGATACCGGCAATATCATGCCACCCAAAACAACCTGGTTCGAGCCTAAACTTCGTTCGGGATTAGTGATTCATTCATTAGACTGAGGCGCTCCAGATGATAAAAAACATCATATTTGATATGGGCGGCGTACTTGTCGACGTACACCGCGAGAGGGCGATTGCCGCCTTTAAAGCAATAGGGGTAACGGATGCCGGTCTGCTCATTGATTCGTATCATCATAAAGGTCTTTTTCTGGATATTGAAAACGGTGATATTGATACGGAAGGCTTTTGCAGGCTATTAGGCGAACATGCCGGGAGAAACATTCCCGGACATGATATCGAACAGGCTTGGAGAAGCATTGTTTCCGATCCGCCGGCATACAAGCTGGATTACCTGACGGAACTGAGAATGACGCACTCGCTCTTCCTGCTAAGCAACAACAATCCCATATTGATGGATTCATGGGCGTTTACAAACCGTTTCTCTTCTGCAGGACGTCCGCTCACGGATTACTTTGACAAACTATATCTTTCCTACCAAATGAAGTGTACTAAACCCGGCACATTAATTTTCAAAAAAATGATTCTCGACAGCGGCATACAACCTTCCGAATCATTATTTATCGACGACGGACCGCATAACATAGAAACCGCCCGGACACTTGGTTTCCAAACCTGTCTCGCGCAAAACGGCGAAGACTGGCGGGAAGATCTATCGGCGATTATCAGGAAATAGCATCCCCGCACGCTGTAGAGCGCCCGCTTAAATTGAGCGGTCGAAACGGGATTCTTTCCCGTTCCGACCGCTCACACCACCGTATGTGCGTCTGGCATACGGCGGTTACTTGATTAACCTTTTAACAACGGATAATAATACATTCTGAAAGTTGGATATCCGGCACGAAGCAAGCGGTCATTTGACAAGGCTGCATGCACTGTCGGGTGTATGGACATTCGACAATATTGCTTCCTGCAAAATGCAGCTATTCTTACCCGTTGTTCATCTACGACAAGCCTCTTTAGATTACGGAAACGGGGTTTAACCCATTTCAATGATTTCCATATACACATGCGTATACGTCGCCTGAGCCATGCGTCCCATTCCTCTATCCTGTGCTTTAAGCCTGCCAACTTAAAATAATTTAACCAGCCACGGAGATAACACCTGAGACGTTGCTTACGATACTCATAACCCCAGCCATTGTTACGGCCGGTCAGTTCACGTATCTTAGCTTTCATCTTCCCGATACTGTCCGCGTGGATATAATATTGGCATTTGCCTTTGATGCGGCCAAATGCACAGGACAGATATTTGATGTCGCGCATGTAAGCTACTTTTGTCTTTTCCTTATTCACTTTCAGATACAGCTTCTTTTTTAATGAATGGGAGTAGATTTTCCAGTGTACGCTTTGGTGACCGGCGGTTTTTACAAAAGATGACCGGGTCGTCTGCATAACGGACAAAGCGATGTCCGCAACTTTCAAGTTCCCTGTCCAGCTCATTGAGCATAATGTTGCTCAATAATGGACTAAGGTGGCCTCCATGGGGCACGCCCACGGGAGGGCTCTTTACGACCATCTATCATCACGCCGACATTCAGGTATTTATGAATCAATGAGATTACACGGCCGTCTTTTATTGTTCGTGACAGTATTTCTATCAACTTACTGTGACTGACGGTGTCGAAGTATTGCTCAAAGTCCATATCTACCGTAAACCCATAACCTGACGATATATATTCGCCACATTTTAACAGGGCTTCGTGCGCACTGCGATGCGGACGGAAACCGTAGCTTGTGGAACAAAACAGAGGTTCGTAAAGCGCTTGGAGTACCTGATAAATCGCTTGCTGAATCACCCGGTCTACTATTGTCGGGATACCCG
>JAIRKN010000259.1 GCA_031260095.1 Tannerella sp.
TTTGTTGAGAAAGCGCACGGTACCCTTATGGCAAAAGTATTGATCTACTATTCGCCGGTCTTTTTCCTTTTGCAGTTTTTGGCGGTAGTCAATTTCGTTTTGATCATGATCCGGCGGCGTCTTTACGCATCCGGGAGATGGGGACTTCTTTTCATCCATTTTTCGTTCATCATCATACTTGCAGGAGCGCTTACGTCGCATATAACCGGAAAAGAAGGAGTACTGCATCTTCGTGAAGGAGAAAAAGGCAATCGCGTAACGATACAGACAAACCGAGGGCAAAGCATACAGAAATTACCTTTTGAGGTGGAGTTGGTCAAGTTTACACTGAAACGTTATCCGGGTTCCGCAAGCCCGTCGTCCTACGAAAGCGATTTACGTATTCATGCAGAAGGTGAAACGAGGGAGGAGCGGGTTTATATGAACAATGTACTGGACATAAAAGGGTATCGTTTTTTTCAGGCTTCTTATGATAGGGATGAGCGGGGTACGATCTTGTCGGTAAGCAAAGATGTGGCCGGACGTAATATCACTTACACAGGGTATACCTTGTGGTTGATAGGGGGTATACTTTGCCTGGTTACGGGGAACGGGCGTATCCGGACGTTATACCGTCAGATCAAAAAGCAGAAAAAGGCAGCCGGATTATTTACCTTACTGCTTTTAGCCGGTTTCAGCCCTTTCGTTACGGGTCAGGAGAAAACCGTTCCCATGAACGAAACTATACAATATCTCCACATCGCGCCAACGCACGCAGAAATGTTCGGAGGGCTACCCGTCCAGACTTCAAATGGAAGAATTGTTCCGGTCAACACATTTTCTTCGGAAATCCTGCGAAAACTACATAAAGATACCCGGTTCTTCCGCATGAATTCAGACCAGTTCTTACTGAGTGTACTGACTTATCCCGAAATGTGGATGTATGTACCGGTGATCAAACTGCCCAACCGGGATTTAGAACTCTATTTCAGGCTAACGTCCGACCGGTGTGCCTACATAGAGTTTTTCGAACCGGACGGAGCCTATAAATTACAGGAAAGGCTGGAAGAAGCTTATCAGAAAATGCCGGATAAACGGACGGCTTTTGATAAAGATCTGATGAAGTTGGACGAAAAAGTCAATATATTTCATCAACTGATCCACAAACAGATCATCTGCCTGTTTCCCAAAACTGACGACCCGGATCAGAAATGGTATGCTCCCGGCGACGATCTGTCGGCCTTCGCCTCTTCTGATTCCGGTTTTATCGCCTCTTCCTTTTCCGGCTATATAGCGGAAGTTCGTGCTGCCGTCAGATCCCAGAACTGGGAAAAGGCGGATGAGATGCTTCAACAAATAAAAGCTTACCAGTATGAACACAACAATGTCCCGGAAATGACGGCCGGAAAAATCGAACTGGAGTTGAAGTACAACCGGATGGATATTTTTCGTTGGTGCAAGACGGGCTACCTTTCATTGGGCGGTTTATTATTATTCTTCGCCTTTGCCTGGATATTCAGGGAAGAGAGTTGGATAAAATGGAGCATCCGTCTTTTAGGAATTGCGGTACTCATCCTGTTCCATTACCAGATGCTCGGTATGGGTATGCGCTGGAAAATCGGCGGGTACGCGCCCTGGAGTAATTCTTATGAAACGATGGTATATGCTGCCTGGGCGACGGTTTTTGCCGGACTTATGTTTGTCAGGCGCAGCCCGGTGACCTTCGCGCTGGCCACTGTTTTTGCCGGAGTGATCCTCTTTGTCTCCGGTCTGAACCGGATGGATCCGCAGATTAATCCGTTGGTACCGGTATTGAAGTCTCCCTGGCTAATGTTCCATGTAGCCATTATCATGTCGTCTTACGGTTTCTTTGGCATCAGCTTCCTGATCGGGCTGACCAATCTGGGCATTATGAGCGTTTCCGGCAGAGAAAAATTGTCAAAATATGCCGGCTCACTGAAAGAATTAAGTACGATTAATGAAATATCGCTTATTATCGGACTTCTCTTAATGACGACCGGCACATTTATGGGAGCCGTATGGGCCAACGAATCATGGGGACGGTACTGGGGCTGGGATCCGAAAGAGACCTGGGCTTTGATCACCATCATTGTTTATGCACTCGTAACGCATCTTCACCTGGTGAAAAAATGGAACAGTCTATGGTTATTTAACCTTTGTTCCGTGCTGGCCTTTGCTTCCGTATTGATGACTTATTTCGGAGTGAACTACTTTTTAAGCGGCATGCACTCATACGGACAAAACGATCAGGTTCACTCCCTGCTTACCGGCCTTTATGCCGCAGGATTTCTGATCGCACTGCTGGCATTTTGCGCCCGTAAGGGGAGAGAGCTAAAATAGCCCGAAGTTCTGCATTTACAACCAAACACAAACCCGAAAAAATAAATTAACAATGAAACAATTCTTCTACCTTGCCGCCCTCTTGACCGTCCTTAACATACATACGGATGCACAGACGATACGACTGCACGAACTTTATGCCGTTGACCCGGTTAGAGTAAACAGGCCGCTTGAGGTCGATCCGGCCGACAGGAACGATAAAAAATTCACCGATGAAAACCTGCTGAAGACACGCCTGACCGTTCCCGGGCAAGGATCTTTTATCAACAAGTACGACGCCGATACGTCGGGATTTTTCCGCCTACCTGTCCCGGTAAGGGGAGAGGATCATTTAGAACTGTTTTCTTTCTATGCCGGCGCCAACTCGTATGGCAAAGCCCGGGTGAAAGTAACCTCGCCCAACATGCTGGAAATATATATCAACGATAAACGAATCTCATCAAAAACCTCCACACAGGATTCGCTCCATCATGCCGGAAATACAATGGCGGAATTTAGTCCTTATCCGCAAACCTGCCGTATTGTGATCAAATTATTGCACACAAAAGAAAGTGCCG
>JAIRKN010000276.1 GCA_031260095.1 Tannerella sp.
ATTATTTAAAAGCTACAAAGATAGCAATTGTACGTGAGAGTACGGCAGTAAGCGAAACAGGGGTGGCCTTGATTTTTATTTTACGCGCTTGGAAAACTCATGTTTTTCATGTACTTTTGCAAAGCAATTCATTAAAATAAAATCATCGTGAATATTTTCAACTTTACACAAAGTTCCCGTGATGAAAATGTCTGTATTGCGCATTTTAAGGCGCAATGCGAGCAAAAAGAGAGGGTTTGTCCCAAATGCGGCAACAAAGAACATATTTGGCTAAAAAACAAACTGAATTACGAGTGTAAGCATTGCTATAGCCGTCAGTCGTTACATTTAGATACGGTTTTGGAAGATACAAAGTTACCCTTTCAGCATTGGTATGTCGCCATGTATTTTCTGACATTTAGCAAGAAGCCTACATCGGCGTCGAAAGTGCAACGGCAACTTGGACATAAACGGCATCAGCCCATATGTGAACTGTTCAACGATGTGAAACAGTTGCTTTTGGATATGCATCATCAAATAACAAAAGAGTATTTACGGTATTATCTGTATGAGTTCTGTCACAAATTTAATCACCGATATTTTGGCGAAAAACTGTATGAACGGCTAGTTGCGGTCGCAACCGGCTACCCGAAGGATTTCAGGTCGAGAATTTATAACAGGACGGCTTGCGGATAATCATTCCAAATTAACAATGTCAATTAATTTAATAAAGATATATGAAAACTCATTACGATTCAAAATATTTTGAATATCAAAAAAAATCCGGTGTGTTTGGCGGATATATGAATCAAATACTTTTTCAGGAATATATAAATCCTAATGATAAAGTTTTAGATTTTGGTTGCGGAGGAGGATTTCTTCTAAAAAATTTGGATTGCAAAAAGAGGATAGGGGTTGAGATCAATCCTGCCGCAGCCGAAATGGCAAGAGAAAATGGGATTGAAATTTATTTTTCAGTTGACGATGTTCTTGATAATTATGTGGACACTATAATCTCATGTCACGCATTGGAACATACATTTTATCCTTTGAAAGAAATGCAGAGTTTATACAACAAATTAAAGAAAGGAGGAAAGGCGATCATTGTTGTACCATGTGAAAGTATAAGGTGGAAATTTAAGAAAAATGATGTTGACCAACATCTGTATACATGGAGTCCAATGTCGATTGGAAACTTAATGGCTTTGGCGGGATTTAATATTATTGAATCTAAGCCCTATTATCATAGTTGGTTTTTAGGTCGTCGTTGGAGTTCGGTTCGTTCGATAATAGTAAAACTGTTTGGATGGAAAGGATATCATTTTTGCTGTAAACTGCGTGGATACTTAGGCCCTTTATATCAAGTACGTGTAATAGCGACAAAATGATAAATAGTCAGGGGGAGAAACTTTTGCCAAAGTGGTAAAAAAGTAGGAATGTTTTAATTCTCAATCTTATTCAGCTTCCTCACTACTTCTTTTCCAAATGATTTATTGACAAGCGAGCGGTTGCGGGGGCGGTATGTTCCTTCTTTCATTTCGCGCAAGACAACGCTCGTAAACAGACGGAACATTTTCTGCTCCTGACTTTCGTCCTTATAGAAAGTATCCCACGCATATTCATATAGCTCCTGCAGGCGCTCCGCCGACATATGCTTCGGGTGAAACACCACTTGTCCGGCATTATAATGATCCCAGTCGAAATCGAAAATACGTCCCTGACGCAGATAATCGTCATATCCTTTCGTATGAGGGAATGGCGTCATTACCGTAAATTCGGCAAGGTCAAGGTCTATCTCAAGGAGAAAATCTATCAATCGCCTGATATCGTCTTCCGTCTGACTGTCTATACCCAAAAGAATTGTCCCTTCAACGCCGATACCATAATCATGATAACGCTTCACACGTTCTTTTATATAGTTTGACGTATCATATACCGCCTGATATACATACCATGCACCGGCTTGTGCGGCAAGGTCAAGCACCTCCGGATCGTCTTCGATCGTATGGCTTATCCATTTTTTCTTAAAAGGAATCATTTCACGGAAGAGTTCCATTTCCCACTCTTTATTTTGCGCAAGGGAATTGTCCACGACAAACAAACGATTGTTGTCTATTGAGGCCAAGTCTTCTATCACCTTGTCGATAGGCCGGGGACGGAATATACGACCTCCCAGATAAGATACGGCGCACGGATAGCAACTGAAACGACAGCCGCGCGAAGCATGAAACAAATCAACCATCTGTACGCCTTTATGATTGTAAAGCTCGCGCTTATACAGGTCGCGGCGGGCGGGGCCTATATCCTCAATAGGGGGCTGCTTTACCAAATAATTATACACTTTTTTCAATGTCCCCTTTCTCCAGTCGCTAAGGACTTCTTCCATACGCCCCTCCGATTCTCCAAGAAAAATGGAATCGGCATGTCCCATCGTCTCTTCGGCGTGTAACATAGTAGAGATACCACCGAACATTACCTGCTTGCCGCGATAACGATATTCATCCGCTATCGCCCAACCGCGCTTCACCTGCGTGCTCAACATCATAGAGATAGCGACGAGATCACAATCCTCATCAAAATCAATATTTTCAACATTTTCGTCTGTAAACGAAATATCTACGTATTCGGGAAGCGTAGCCGCAAAGACAACCGGCCCGTGAGGAGGCAGGTTAAAAGTCGTCTGCCCGGGCAATTTCTTCCATTTTGGATAAATCAATTTAATCTTCATACTGTTATTGTTTTCTTGCGTACCGACGCATATAACGATCCGCCGATGATCATAATTTTGCGCAAATGTAATGTAAAGCAAACGTAATTCAAAGAAACAGGCGAAGAAAAAACGAAACGGATGGTAGAAAGACAATTGTACATTAAATTTTCAATTTACACACAAACGAATAAAAATGTCCGGTAAAATTTATATGACAAAAATACCATTAATGTGGTATTTTCCGGAAGATAATAACGCCATACCTTTGTCGCCGGAAATAATCATAGTTTAAATCACTAACATAAAAAGTATAAGCAATGAGAAAAACAGTTTATAAAATAGCAGCAGTCCTTTCATTTACACTTTTCGCCGGATCTGTTTTAGCACAGGAAATTCGCATAGAAGGGACAAAATTTGTATATCCCATCGTCGAGAAATGGCTTACGGAATATAAAAAAGAAAATCCGCAATCACCGATCCAACTGGGATTCAGCACATCGCCAAACAAAGAGACTTCGGACTTATCGGTTATTGTCCATTCGCCTTCCGATGATGACAGCGCCAATGGGGAACAGATTGTTTACGTAGGCCGGTATGCGCTTCTGCCCGTAAGCAATGCACAAAATCCACTTCTGGAAAAAGCGGCTAAAGGGTTAAAGAAAAAAGAGATAGTAGAACTGGTTTTTGAAAAAGACGTCGTAGATGAGGATTTTGATCACAATGAAAAATCCAAATATACGGCGACTATTTATTCCCGCAACAGCGAATCTTCGACAACCCAGGCATTGGCAGAACATTTCGATCAAACGCCCGAACGGATAAAGGGAAAGAAAATTTTCGGAGACGAAATTTACCTGCTTACCGCCGTACAGAAAGACGAAAAAGGCATCACTTTCAATACGTTGAATTATGTATTCGACCTGAAGTCGCGTCAATTGAAATCCGGCATATCTTTACTTCCGTTGCAGTTGAAGCTGAAACAAAAAGAAGCGTTCGAATCGTCCAATATCGACCAATTGATTTCTTTACTCGAAGAATCAAAAATAGAAACGATACCGGTCAAGAATTTCGGATTGCAAATACCGAAAGAGCATTTCGCCAACAAAGATGTCGTGCATTTTGTGAACTGGATTCTGGAACACGGACAGCAATACAATCATGAATATGGATTCCTGAATTTAGACAGCAAAACCCTAACCCATCAAAAAGAACGATTGGACGACAGTAAAAAGTATTTCTCTTATCTGAAAAATCAATAAGACGCTATCTCCATACTTTATTTGAGGCTGTCTCAATAGCCCGAAATTTGCAACTTTACCCCCTTTACTATTGTGAAGGGGGTAAATTGTGTCGTATTCACCAAAATATTTGCTTGCCGTTATCATAAGTGAACGGTCGTGCCAATCTTCGTGTGGCGTCCTTGTCTTGTAACAGGTATAATGTGCCGGATGGCGCATTTTCAAAAATGATTGTCGAATCGGCAGGACTTGATTGCTCATTAAGGAGTCTCCAGTCGCTTTTTTCGTCAAGATAGTAGAATCCGTATATCTTACCTTTTTCAACCCATGATTGCTTGCCAGTGTTTAATTTTGAAATACTCATTTCTATTTTTTGATCGTAACATGGACTGAAATGGATATGGTTGCCCGTACTGTCACAGATGAATATGGGGCTTGCGATTTCGTATCCGCTTCCTTTCGGAACAGCGATACGGTACATCACGTTCACTCCCATATTTTCGAACCGGAAAGTATTATCATCCTGTTTCCTGCCCCAATATACAGGATGCCATTCCCCATAATTGAAAACACATATATAGGCGAAATCGGACGTTGTATTGAGGCGAATATCAATTGTCGCTGTTTGGGCATGTTCATCTGTCACATCTTTCAAATGGTTATTTTTAAGGCATTCAAGAACAAAGGGTTCCTGCCCTGTATGGGGTGCTATTGAATCTTTCCATAACGATTGATTTTTATATGTGAATCTAAATACTTTCGCCGGGTATAACGAGTGCTCCGGAGAGTAAAGTTCTCTTCCGGAAGCTGTGCGGAATTTTTGTTCTTTGTTATCCCAGAATACCTCCGTGTAATGGGATCCGTTTTTCCTGCCCCATAACGGCAGAAAATCGATTGCAGAAGGTATGCCCAATGAACGAAGTATCATTACATTGAGGTATGACCAACCGTAACAGTCCGCCGACTTTGTTTCCATTAGCTCGTTCAATCCGGGATGGCGGGCTTTAAAGGAAGACGTTGAACTGTATTTAAACCAACTTCCAACTTCATCTACTAATATTACGTAATACAAATTATTGGATATCTTTATATCATCAGTAGAATATGTTTTCATAAAAGATACTAGGGAATCCTTATATTTCTGATGAAAAAAAGATCGCCAATTGGAAGGCTCCTCTCCATACACTTTGTACGGGAGCAGATAATTCATGAAAATATCAACCGGAACACTGTCCGCCCATGGATATTTGTTCCAAAGACGAAATGCGAGATCTATATCATCCGTTAGAAATTCATTGTCTAATATTTCGCTATCCGGCAGTCTTCTATACCATATATTGCCCGGAATATCCGATGTATGTTCCGCCATATTATCAAAAAGAAAGACCACAGCTTTTCGCTTAAGGGAATCTTCAATCGAATGATAGTCGCTTATGAGTCTCTTTTTATTCAATTTTTGATTATTTCTGCCGCAAGAGAATAAGAGGCATATAATCAAGATAATTTTAATTATATTTTTTATTCCTTTATTTTTTTTCTGCCAGTTCATGATTCTTTTGTCATTTTGTTTCATACGTTAAATAAAATTTTAGTAATTCCGATTTGAAGAAATATTCATATTTCGCTTTACTTGCCTGCGCTTCGGAAATAAGCAGATTATTCTTTGTGATAATATAATCGCTGGTCGTCAGCGCCCCGTTTTGGAGTTTATTGTCGGCATAGACAAGCAACGTGCGGGTATGTTCGACGGATGATTGTGCCGCATCATATTTTTTCTTTGCCGTTTCTACTTCCGAATATACTTGGCGGATATGTTCCGTCAAGTTCTTTTCCGCCACTTCCAAGTTTATTTGGGCCTGGAGGATATTGTTTTTGGCAAGGGCTACATTTTTACGGGTTTGGATAAAGTTGGAAATCGGATAGCTCAACGATATCGTTATGAGGCCGAAACGATGATTTTTCAATTGACTGGTCAGCGGGTATGTCTCATATTGTATCCGGTTATCGACCATGACGGGAACGCCGTTTTCGTCAAACAGCATTTTCTTGCGGGCGTCGGAAAATGAACTTGCGCCGGATGCGCCGAATGACAAAACCGGATAAAAATCGCTTTTGGCTATTTTTAGCGCATACTCCGAGGAATTGACCCTCTTCTTCGCCGCTTTTATTTGTGGAAGCGACAACGCCGACGACAGTACGTCGGCAAGCTGCAGGCGCTCCGGCATTTCAATTGAGAGGCGGTCGTCTATTTCGAAGGCGTCATAATCTTTCAGGTTGAGCAGGGAGCATAAGCTAATCACTGCACCTTTCAAACTTCCTTCGGCCTCGGCTAACGAATATTTTTCATTGTCTAACTGGACAAGGATATTTTGCAGGTTTTCGTCCGTCGCCATTCCTTCTTCCAGAAAACGGGTCATTTTTTGGAGGTTGTTTTCGGATATTTCTATTTGCCTTTTTATGGATTGGAGGATCTCCTTGCCTAACATTACATTCATATAGCTCATCATCACTGAAAGGGACAGGTCATTTTTCAATGCCTCGAAATCCGCTTTCGACACATCCAGGTCAAAAAGGGTTTTCCTGTAATTGTTGTATTTCCTGAATCCGTCGAAGACAACTGTTTCCAGATATATGCCGGTATTCGCCATATTTACTTTTGCATTTTCAATAAAGGCGTAGTTTGCATCTAACGAACGGCTTATATCAAACCGGTAGTCTGTCGTAAAATTCAAATGGGGCACATAATCGAGCTTGGATTTATCGACTAAGATGCGGTTGGCATTGATTACCAGCGCTGAGGACCTGACGTCCGTATTGTTTTCTAATGCGTAACGGATGCATTTTTCCAGGCTCCATTTCTGCTCTTGAGCTTGCAGGCTAACGCTGAAAAGCCCCAACGAGAGAATTTGTATGATAATGCGTTTCTTCATTTTATGTTTCAATTATTCCGTCTTTAATGCGTATAATCCTGTCTGTTTCAGCGGCAACCGTCCACTCGTGCGTAACAATAATAACAGTTACCCCTTGTCGGTTTACTTCCCTGAACAGCTTCATTACCTCGATCGACGTGGAAGAATCAAGCTGCCCGGTAGGTTCGTCCGCAAGGATAACCGCCGGTTGCGATATCAACGCTCTTGCGATCGCTACCCGTTGCCTTTGTCCGCTCGACAACTCGTTGGGGAAATGCGTTTCCCAACCCTCCAGTCCCAAAAGCCGCAACTGCTCAAGGGCTTTCCGGTTGCGTTCCTTCCGGCTTATTCCTCTGTAATATAGAGGTAAGGCCACGTTTTCAATCATGTTTTTATACGGGATCAGGTGGGCGGATTGAAAAACAAAACCAATCAATCGATTCCTGTAATGGGCGGCTTCTTCGCGGGATAGATTTTTCATCCGCTTATCCGATAAATAGTACTCTCCTTCATCGTATTTATCAAGAAGACCCAGTATATTCATCAGCGTGGACTTCCCTGAGCCGGAAGCGCCCATTACCGACACCATTTCACCACGGGCGATGGACAGTGTTACACCCTTCAATGCCTGCAACTCCGTGTATCCGGTGACGTACGTTTTTTGTATGTCAATCAATCTTATCATGATTCGTAACGATTTTATCACCGGGATTGACGCCTTCGGCTATTTCCGTATAAACCCCGTCGGAGACACCTAACGTCACATTCTTTTTAACCGGCTCTTTACCAGGCTCTTCTAAAACATACAAATAGGTGGAATCATTCCGGTATACAACGTGTTTTTCTTCTACAGACAGCGCATCGTCACGACTGTTCAACAGGATCTCCGCCGTAGCGGAATAGCCGGAACGCAATACGGGCATATCGTCGGTTATCACAAATTCCGCCTCCAGCATATATTTCATGATCCCGTTTTCGGGATTCCCCTTGGATGAAATCTTGATGACCGTCGCTTTCGCGGTAAAATCGTCGTAAGCGCTAAAGGTTAGCGTAACGGTATCTCCCAATGATACATATTTCAGATAATGTTCCGCAATAAGCGTCCGGAACTTGTACAGGCCGGTTTCCGCTACAATGGCAATGGTGGAGCCGGGATTATAGTTATTCCTTTCAATAACAGAAGCTCCGGTTTCCAGCGGGATATCTATCACCGTTCCGCTGGTGCTTGACTTGACGATATTGGAAATGTTCTTGGAGGCGATACGCCCTTTTTTCAGGATATCCAACTGGTTCTCGGCGGAAGTAAGGTTCTCTTTTGTTATCAGGTATATACGAGTGCGTTCGTCCATCTCTACCTTCGATATGGTTTGGCTTGCAAACAAGCGTTTTGCTCTTTCATATTCGACGGTGCGGGTATTGTACTCAATCCGCGCTATGTTGACATTGCTTTCGAGCCGTTCTATATCCGACGTACTCGGTACTAACTGGATCGATGCAACAGGCGTTCCTGCGCTAATATGATCGCCGATTTTTACATAAATGTTTTCCAATATGCCGGAAAGTTGGGATTTGATTTCAATTTCCTTGGATGGAAACACATTCCCCGGAATAAATATATTTTCGTTGATATTCCTCTGCTGAAGGGTGGTTGTACGGTAGCTGTTTTTTCCCGCTTTGGCGAAAGACCGGTAAACGATAAATCCCAGCACTGATAAAAATACAAGTATCAATGTGATTTTTACCGTTTTCATTTCGTATCCTTTGTTTTCGTATCTTACTACTTGTTCTTGAGTCTTGTCTTTTGTCTTCATATCTTATCTCTCGTTTTATATCTATCTCCTGCCTTCGTATCTCATTTTCTGTTTTCGTATTGTATGGCGTCTACCGGCTCAATAGTGGAGGCTTTAATGGCGGGAAACACTCCGGCAATGACGCCTGCAATGACCAACACAAACAGCGACATCAACGCCGTCGCAATATCCAGCGTTGTTTTTTGCATCAGCATGGTGCTTCCCGACATGGATAACAGCCGGTCAATGAACAAAAGGATTCCCTTTCCCGCAAGCAACCCGACCATACCGGCGGCCGTCGTTACCACAACCGATTCGAGCAGTATCAGGCTGATAATCGACCGGGGCGACGCCCCTACCGCCAGCCGGATTCCAATTTCATTAGTTCGTTCTTTTACTGTCACAAACATGATATTGCTGATCCCGACCACACCGCTTATCAGGAAACAGATTCCTACTGCCCATATAAACATTCGTATTCCCTTGAACAGTGATTCAAAAGCAGAGGTCTGGGTTTCCAGGTTAGCCACATACACCGCCCGGTTATCCTGCGATGAGAATCCCGACTTATAGGCGATATAATGCCGTAGTTCCGATTCGAACTGCTTTGAATCGGTCGCCTGATCCGGGTACAGGAAAAAAGTCGGAAATTCGAGGGCGGTGTCGATAGCCCTGCGATAGCTCGGAAAGGGAATGTACACCGAATTGATTTCGGACGAACTGAATATGTCGTCGTTTTTCAACACCCCAATTACACGGAAATAAACGCCGCGAACTTGTATATGTTTATGCAGGGCTTCCCGGCTGCCGAACAGGGCGCTTGCCACGTTCCCCCCTATAATCGCAACATCTCGCTTCCTCTCCATATCGCCGGGGGTAAACGGACGCCCGTCTTCCTTGACTGACAAAATCCTGATTTGCATATAATCCGTATTTACCCCAATGATGTTAAACAGACCGCTTTTCATGCCGTTTTGCACCAGTTGCCATGATGATGTCTGGGGAGAAATGGCGACTATTTCGGGAAACCTGTTTTTGAGCGATTGCAGGTACGCTTCGTCGAAACGTACGGTTTTACCTTCCTTTACGTTTTTGTACTTTTGGGACGTCGAATTACCATAGATATACATCGTCTTTTGGGCGAATACGTTGAACATACCCATTACCGCGTCCTGGAAGCCCTTTCCCGTACCGAGCAGCACGACCAAAATCAAGATCCCCCACGATACGCCAAAGCCCGACAATACCGTCCGCATTTTGTTCTGACGGACAGAATAATATATCTCGCGAAGCACCTCTATACTCATAAACTTCATCCTCGTTTTTTCGTGAAAAATACGGAATTAGAATCACATCAATTTAAATAATTCGGTGATTGCCCAAATCGACACAACCGGAATAGCGACCGACAATATCGCATATACATATCTTATCTGATAAATATGCCGGATAAAAACGGCAACGATCAGATAGTACGGCACAAAAGAGTAGTTAATAAGCCCCATGGCCAGCTTGAATCTCGGGTGGTTCGGCAGCATGGTTGTTATCTCCTCTGTTTGCGGGAGGTCTAAACCGTCTAACAGGAAGATGCCGACAAGAATCACCACTGCCGGTATTATAAACGGATAGGACGTTGCACGTGCTATATGACCAAACGACGCCTGACCGTTAAACAGTAATGCCGTCAGGTGGAATAACAACGCCATAATTAACCAGACAGCCACACCTAACAGAATTGTAGCCCAATAGCTTATTCTCGTCATAATTTCAAAT
>JAIRKN010000023.1 GCA_031260095.1 Tannerella sp.
AAAGTCTTCAATGGTAAGAATCCCATAAGGGCTTCCCCGTTTCGTCATGCCTTCACGAAAACCTGTCACAATCCCCCCCAGCAACAACTCCTTATTTTTAAGTTCTTCACGGTTACTAATATCCACCATTCCCGTATTACACACATAGGTAAGGATTACACGATAAGCATCCAACGGGTGGGCCGAAAGATAAATACCGATCAATTCTTTTTCTTTATTCAGGCGTTCCAGGTCACTCCATTCTTCACATTTCAGCGCTTCAGGTTTCGCAATATCGACAGCGGTATCCGCCCCGAATAGCGAGTTGGTCGTCATTTGCTTATCTATCTGGTATTTTGTCCCGTAACGGGAAATGATCTCGGTAAAAGTTTCCCCTTTCTCGTTCGACGTAATAAACGGTTCCCTGCGCACCCCAAGGTTGTCAAATGCGCCTGATAAAGCAAGACTTTCAAGCACTTTCTTATTACACGCCGTCAGGTTCACCCGCTCTATAAAATCATACATATCCTTATAAGGGCCATTCTTACTGCGTTCTTCGATTATATTCTGGACAGCCCCCTCGCCTACTCCCTTCACCGCGACAAGACCAAAACGGATATCTCCTTTCTTATTAACGCCAAACTTACGGTGCGATTCATTGACGTCAGGCCCAAGCACCTGTAGCCCCATCGCTTTACATTCGTCCATCGACTTGGTGATTTCCCTTATATTGGACAGGTTACGGCTCAACACCGCCGCCATATATTCCGACGGGTAATGCGCTTTCAGGTAAGCCGTCTGATACGCCACCCAGGAATAGCAGGTCGCATGACTTTTATTGAACGCATAAGAAGCAAACTTTTCCCAGTCGGCCCATATCTTTTCCAGTGTCTTGCGCTTGTATCCGTTTGATTCGCCCCCGGTCAGGAACTTTTCCTTCAACTCCATCATCTTATCAATCTGCTTCTTACCCATCGCTTTACGCAGGGTATCGCTCTCGCCGCGTGTGAAACCGGCCAGCAGACGCGACAGAAGCATGACCTGTTCCTGATAGACCGTAATCCCATACGTATCTTTCAGATAACGCTCCATAATGTCTATATCATAGACAATATCCTGACGGCCGTGTTTGCGGGCGATAAACGAAGGGATATAATCCATCGGTCCCGGACGGTATAGTGCATTCATCGCAATCAGGTCTTCGAATTTCGACGGTTGAAGTTCTTTAAGGTATTTCTGCATACCGGCCGATTCAAATTGGAATGTTGCCGTCGTCTTTCCCTGACAGTATAACTGATAGGTCTTTTTATCTTCTCGGTCAATATGATCAATATCTATCTTTTCGCCGGTCGTTTGCATTACGTTCTCTACCGCCTCCTTAATAATCGACAAGGTTTTAAGTCCGAGGAAGTCCATTTTTATCAGCCCCGTATCTTCAATAACGGAACCTTCATATTGTGTCACTAAAAGTGTTTCGCCGCTCTCCTTATCCTCCGCGGTCGAAACGGGTACAATATCCGAAATATCCTGACGGCCGATGATAATACCACAGGCATGTACTCCCGTATTACGAACAGTACCTTCCAATTGGCAGGCAAACTCCAACGTTTTTTTTATCAGAGGATTCGAGCTTGCCATTTCCGTTTTAAATTCCGGCAGGTATTTCAGGCAATTGGTAAGATTCAACTTCACGGACTGACCGTCTACGTCCGGCATACGGTCGGGAACCAACTTTGTCAGACGATTGGATTCGGACAATGGCAATTCCAAAACACGGGCTACATCTTTTATGGCCATTTTGGAGGCCATTGTACCGTATGTAATGATATGCGCCACACGGTCATATCCGTACTTCTCCGTTACCCACTTCAAGACGTCCCCACGTCCGTCATCATCAAAGTCTATATCAATATCCGGCATAGAAATACGGTCAGGATTCAGGAAACGTTCAAACAGCAAATCGTATCTTATAGGATCAATATCCGTTATTCCAAGACAATAAGCCACGACCGATCCGGCCGCAGAGCCACGCCCCGGCCCGACGGCTACTCCCATCTCCCGTGCAGCCGATATAAAGTCCTGCACGATCAGGAAGTAACCGGGAAACCCCATTGTTTTCATTGTATTAAGCTCAAATTCGATGCGCTCACTCATCTCATCGGATAAAGATTCTCCATAACGTTCACGGGCTTTCCCATGAGTAAGGTATGCCAGGTAGTCGGCTTCAAACTTTATTCGTATTACCCTTTCATAACCGCCTAACCGGAGATAGTTTTTATCTCCGAATTCTTCTATCAGATCCTTCTCTTCATATCTTTCCCGGTAATCATCTTCGGTACCGAATGAAGGATCTATTTCAAAAAACGGCATCAACGCCGGCGAATCTATATCGTAAAATTCTACTTTTTCCGCGACTTCGAGCGTGTTACTCAAGGCTTCCGGTATATCGGCAAAGATAGCATTCATTTCCGCAGTCGTTTTCAGCCATTCCTGACGGCTGTAACGCATACGGTTCGGATCACTGATGGTTTTGTTCGTACTAAGACAAAGAAGTATTTCATGCGCGGCCGCATCTTTTTCGTTCACAAAATGAACGTCATTGGTCGCTATCATTTTAATATTATGCTTACGGGCCATCTCAATAAGCGCTTTATTTACTTCCACCTGACGGGGGTATACATCCTGAGCGGCATCCGGATCATGTGTTTTATGACGCTGTAACTCCAGATAATAATCGTCGCCAAAAAGATTCTTGAACCATAAAATAGATTCTTCCGCCTTTTTGAGATCTCCGTTTTGTATATGGCGCGGAACCTCTCCGGCAAGACATGCCGAACTTACAATAAGATCTTCGTGATATTTTTCCAGCAGTTCCTTATCTATACGCGGACGACCATAAAAACCTTCCGTCCAGCCGTAAGATATCATTTTAATCAGATTCTTATACCCCTTCAGTGATTTTGCCAGCAACAGCAGGTGCCATCCGCTGAGATTTTCTTTCCCTGCCTTTACATGCCGCCCGTTGCGTGCACAATAACATTCGCAACCTATGATCGGTTTAAACAAATGTTCTTTTTCTTCGTGTATCTTCTGCGACAGTTTTTTTATTCTTTCGTCATCTTCTTCGGTAGGATTGGCCTTATCAAGCAACTGCTGCAACTCCTTTTCACAGTCTTTTATGATTCCGAAATACTTACTGTTCTTTTTCTTTATTTTATTATAAAATTCTTTCACGCCGAACATGTTCCCATGATCAGTTATCGCAAGCGCTTTCATTCCATCTTTCTGTGCTTTTTCTACCAGAGCGTCAATAGACGCCTGCCCATCAAGCAAAGAATATTGTGTATGTACGTGTAAATGTATAAAAGGTTCCATATCGTTGCAAAATTAATGATAAAATACATGTCATCATAATAAAGTTTTCAACAACGAAAGAAACTCCCGATGAAATCTATATTACAATAAAAAAAATTTATTTACCCGATCAAAGTATGCAACGCAAAATTCCCAAATCATTATATTCTAAAGTCCTCAATCAAATAATTTGATAGTTTCGGTGAAAATACAGGAGTGTCCCGGAAAATTTATAGCGCAATTT
>JAIRKN010000040.1 GCA_031260095.1 Tannerella sp.
AACGTGTATTATATATTCAAGGTTACTGCCCGGAACAATCATTCTTGCAGATTTTTTTACGACAGGCCTGTTTTTTTTTACTTCCATAACGAAACGAGGTGGAGCAAACAATCTTTTTAACGCAAAGCCACAACGCGTCGCACGTCCGTCGAACCCGAAGGGGAGAAGAGCAATCCGGCTTCATACACGCCGCCGCCCTGCTTCGCCCCCCCACCCCATCATGACGAGATTGTCATCTTCTCTTGTTTGTTTGAAAAACATCACTCCTCGCAATGCGATTACAGGATAAAGGCTTGCGACGGGGGCGAAAGCGGGGTTTACGGAAGTAATGGAATGGCCCTTTCAGAGGGAGCTATTTGGTAACGTCCAGATGTTGGTAGGTTTCTTCGAGGGTCTTGTCATTATCGGATATCAGCAGCAATACGTCGCCGGGTTCCAGGACGGTAGATCCTGTAGGTACAAAATACCGTTCATCGCGTTTTACCATTACAACCAACGTGTTTTCCGGCATCGGCATATCCATGATACGTTTCCCATGCGATAAATGAGCGGGTGTCAAAGTAACTTCCGACATACTGGATTTAATGTCATCCGATATTTCAACATCAAATGTCAGCAATTTGTTTTGGGGCTTATCTTCTCCGGCCAGACCAAGCCATCGTGCAACGGCAGGTACCGTAGTGCCCTGTACGAGCAAAGATACCAGCGTGACGAAAAATACAATGTTGAAGATCATTCCCGCCCCTTCTATTCCCGAAGTTAACGGATAAGTGGCAAACAGAATCGGCGCGGCTCCACGAAGCCCTACCCACGATACGTAATGTTTTGCTTTGCACGACATTTTCCGGAATGGAAGTAAACAAAGCCATACGGATACAGGACGCGAGATGAAGATCATAAATAAACTAACGGCCATACCAATACCCGCAATCGGCAACAGTTCGGCAGGATTCACCAGCAGACCTAAGGTCAGGAACATCACAATCTGGAATAACCAAGTCATCCCATCCATGAACTTTTTGGATGTTTTCTTATGCACGAACTTGGCGTTTCCAACCACCAATCCGCTTATATATACGGCCAGATATCCATTCCCATGCAGTACGTTCGTTATGGAAAAGACAATGAACAGCAGAGTAAGTAAAAGTACCGGATATAACGATTCATTATCAATATTAATCCGGTTAATCAGTCTTACGGCAAGGCGGCCGAGAAAGTATCCCAATGCAGCGCCCAGTACAAGCTGAAAAACAAACGATCCGGTTATCAGCCACAAACTTCCTTCGCCGATTCGTATCCATTGAATGAAAGTAATGGTCAACAAATAGGCCATCGGGTCATTACTTCCGCTTTCAAGCTCCAGTAACGGACGAAGACGCTCTTTCAATACCAGTCCCTTTGCTCCCAATATGGCAAATACCGATGCCGAATCCGTCGAAGACATCACGGAGGCTAATAGAATGGCTTCCAGGAATGAAAACGAAACGGCGGCAAAAAGATGTTGTGTGATTAAATAGATAAACAACCCCGTTATCACGGCGGTAAGTAAGACCCCCATAGTAGCCAGAATGATCCCCTGAGGTAATACGGGCTTTATTTCGGAAAACTTTGTATCCATACCGCCGGAAAATAAAATGATATTAAGTGCAAGCGCCCCCACAAGCTGTGCCACCTTGGGGCTTGAAAACTCTAACCCCAAACCATCGTGGCCGAATATCATCCCTACGACTAAAAACAGCACTAATGTGGGTACGCCAAACCGGTAGCCCGTCTTTCCGGCTATTATGCTTATAAATAGAAGTAATGAACCTATTAAAACTATATTCTCAATCGTAACATTCGAAAAATCCATATCATCCGTTTTTTATTTCCATAAAGCAAAGTCAGGATGCAAATACAACATTCTTTACTTTAAGAGTTTTGATGACAAAGATAGCATAAAAACCTTAATTTCCTACTTAATCAGTGACATTCCGAACCATACGGCTAATAATCCGGTCAATATACTGGTTGTAACATATAAAACTCCCAACACGATATTTCCGTTTTCAAACAGGGCAAGGCTTTCGGCCGAAAAGGTGGAAAACGTCGTAAATCCTCCGCAAAAACCCGTTACGAACAGCATCCGGTGATTTACGTTCAATATCTGCTGATGTTCAATAAGACCGATGAACAAACCTGTCAGAAAACAGCCGAGTATGTTCACAAAAAAAGTTCCGGCCGGTAAAGCCGCATGGAATAACTTATTCGAATAAACCGTGCCGAAGTACCGCAAGATACTCCCCAATCCACCTCCCAATCCGACTAATAGCATTTCTTTTATCATAATTATATGTGTAACAGCCGGAGTAATTTAATCCGGCAGAGATTTTCTTTCTTCATCCAGATCTTTTTTTGATTTGCTTTGGGTTACTAAGTAAACGCCGGCCAACACCAACATGCCGGCCACTATTTTGCGGAATGAAAAGGTATCCTGTCCCAGCATAATCGCTACAAACGTCGCGGTGACAGGCTGCAAATTGTTATACATGGAGATCGTAGTCGGACGGATCCTTTTCTGGGCGACCGGTATCAGCATATAGGCCAGATAAGTGGCGAAAAACAGGGCATATACAAACATCAGATACGGGAATCCATCCGTCTGCTTAAACAGTTCCGAATAAATAAGATCTTTATAGAAAAACGGAAATAAGCCAAGCGAAGCATATAAAAACATCCATTTCATGATCGTAACGGAAGAGTATCTCAAACTCAACGGCTTCGTTACCACGATGTATAAGGCATAACTGAACGAACTGCCAATCACGGCAACATCACCCATACCGCCGGACGAAACGGATGCGCCGCCTAATCGTTGATGATGCGTTATAATCAGCAACAACGCCCCCAATATTCCCAAAAGAACGCCGGATACTTTTTTGACCGTTACCGGCTCTTGCAAAACGATCGCAGCGATGATCATGGCAAACAGAGGCGCACTGGTCGTGATGATGGACGCATTAACGGGGGAAGTGCGCTCCAGGCCGAAGATAAACAGGCCCTGGTTCATAATAATGCCAAAAACAGCGCCGAACACCAGCAACAAATGATCTCTCGCCCTTACCTGTTCTCTACGGACAAAGACGGACGTGAGCCAAAACGCCGCAGCAGCAAACCCGGTCCTCGCTATCGTATAACCGAAAGGAGAAATATAATCGGAAAGCAGGTATTTACCCACATTTATATTCAGGGAGAATAGGATGGCTACGACCAGCATGGCAAGATGACCTGCCTGTTTCGTTGATAATTTCATTTCTAATTTCAACCTCTTTAAGCAATTGCAAATGAAAG
>JAIRKN010000001.1 GCA_031260095.1 Tannerella sp.
TGGTTAGTAACGAAGCGGTACGAAGCCGGAGCATGATATTGGCTGAAAATATAACGAAATGGGGATCGCCTCACCATATTACGACCCATAATGATCCGAAAGACTTCGGCAAACTGAAACATTTATTTGACCTGATCCTGGCAGACCTGCCCTGTTCCGGCGAAGGTATGTTTCGCAAAGATATAGCTGCCCGCAACGAATGGAGTATTGAAAATGTCAGACTGTGCGCTTCGCGCCAAAGGCGTATCATTTATGATGTATGGGACGCTCTCAAACCCGGAGGATGGCTGATATACTGCACATGCACTTTCAATACGGAAGAAAATGAAGATAACGTATATGAGCTTGCGAACAGATTAGGGGCGGAAGTCATTCCTATCCCGGCCAGACCGGAATGGGGGATTGCGGGTTCGTTGCGCCACGACATACCGGTATACCGTTTTTTTCCGCACCGTACACGTGGAGAAGGCTTTTTCTTAGCCCTGATGCGTAAAAACAAAGAGCCGGAGGACAGAGATACGGTAACCACCCAAGACAAAGACCGTAAACAAACGCTAACCGTTCCCACGGAGTTAAAACACATGTTGGCCGAACCGGAAAAGTTTGTTTTCTTTACCGGCAGAAAATCACCGGTTGGGAACGCTTTCGGAAAACGGCCGGGAACGGCCTCCGAAGGTCCGGCTAAACACGGCCGGATTACCGGACAGGTATATGCAATACCGGAAGAGCATAAAGACATTTACCGCTTCCTTACCGGATATCTGAACATCATTGCCGCCGGTATAACTCTGGGAGAATATAAAGGTGCGGATTTTATTCCTTCCGTATCATTGGCTTTAAATACCGGAGTAAACGTCCATGCCTTTCCTTCCGTTGATCTGCCTTACGACAATGCAATAAAATACTTGCGGAAAGAATCGTTTGCATTACCGGATCATACGCCTAAAGGGTATATCCTTCTAACCTACCGGCATATAGCGCTTGGCTTTGTAAAAAATATAGGAAACCGCGCAAACAATCTTTATCCTCAGGAATGGCGCATCAGAAGCCGGAAGAATCTATCGCTTTAATATAATCATAAATAGCCTGCTGTGCACGTACGGCCGGCGCTTGATTGCGTTTAAAGATATTATGCAGATGTTCGTCCAGTGTACAGGCCTTTACATTATCCTGCAATTGTATATTTAAAATATCGGTCACTTCCTTTTTAATCTTCGGACACAGCACCGGAAAGGCTGATTCGATCCGCCGGTTCAAATTACGCCGCATCCAGTCCGCCGAAGCGAGATACAGATCTTCCGCCCCATCATTATAAAAGTACCACACGCGTGCATGTTCCAGAAACATATCAACGATACGTGTGATATGAATATTTTTGCTATACGGTTGATCGGGTACAAGGCAACAAATCCCCCGCACAATCAGGTGAATCTCAACGCCATTTTCCGAAGCATCATATAACGCATCAATCATCTGTTTATCATGCAGTCCATTCATCTTCAAAATAATATATCCGCGACGCCCTTGTCTTACGTGCTTGATCTCACGCTCTATCATGCGCATAATTTCCTGCGTCATATTGAAACGGGCCACCAACAAATGTTTAAATACCGGATTTTCCGTCCGGCGTTCGAGTACTGAAAACAGCGTCTTCACGTCGTCGACTAAATCCTCATGGCGGGTCAGCAAAGCCATATCGGAATAGATACGGGCGGTTTTCTCATTGAAATTTCCGGTACTGAGGTAGGCAAAATCAGCATGACCGTCGCTACGAAGGATAACCGCCACTTTGGCATGTACTTTCAGGCCGGGGATACTATATATAATCTTTATTCCGGCTTTTTCCATGCGCTCGGCCGTACTTACATTATTTTCTTCATCAAAACGGGCTTTCAACTCCACAAAAACCGTCACTTTCTTCCCATTTCCGGCGGCGCTGATCAGGGAATTGATAACAGCGGAATTTTCGGCCACACGGTATTGCGTGATTTTTATCTCTTCCACTTCCGGATTAAACGAAGCTTCCATTAAAAACCGCAACAGATAATCAAATGACTGATAAGGAAAATGAAGCAACACATCCCGCTGCATAACTGCATGGAAGATTGAACCGGTTTCGTCCAGATAGCGAACCCGCATCGGCAAAGGGGGCGTTTGCTCCAGCGCCGCACCCACCGGATTAGGCAGTTTGATGAGATCCTGTAGATTCATATAACGCCCGCCTACGACCAGGTCGTCTTCTTCTATACCAAACGATTCGCAGATATAGGCCAGCATCTCCTCCGGCATTGCGCGGTCATACATAAACCGGCTCAGCGCCCCGATCTTTCGTTTACCGACCTTCTCCTTGATCTCATCCACCATCTCCCGCGAGCCGGCCGTTTTCCGATCGTCCATATAAATATCCGAGTCACGCGATATCTTTATGCTGTAACATCCTTCCACGTTATATCCCGGAAAAACCGCCGGCAGATTGGCGCGGATCATATCATCGACAAACATATAGTAAAACATGCCGTTGTGCGAAGGTAAAGACACAAAACGGGGCACTTTCGAGAAAGGGATCTTGATCAGCGCATAGAACGGCCCGCCGGTAACCTTATTCCGCATATTAACAATCAGGTACAGTCTTCGGTCACGTATAAACGTCCGCACGCCTTTTTGTATGGTCACAGGAGAGAGGAACGGAAAGACTTCCTCATTAAAATACTTACGGACAAAATCACAGTGAAAGGCCTCCGGTTCACTGCCTTGATAGAGATATATTTTTTGCCGCCGCAGTTCAGGAAGGATACCTTCGCCGAATATGCGGTAAAAATCCTGTTGTTGGCGGTTCACTTCACGTGTTATATTTTCCAGTCGCTCTTCGGAAGTTTCCGCGCTTTCATCAAAAAAATTCTTTTTCATGATATCCCCTCGGTGTTCCGAGACGCGCACTTCATAAAATTCTTCCAGGTTAGACGCATAAATAGAAAGGAAACGTATCCGTTCATAAACAGGGAGCGACGGATCATCTGCCTCCATCAATACCCTGTAATTAAACGACAGCCAGCTGGTATCACGCTTAAAATACCTGTAAACTTTCTCTTCCATCATGGCAAAGTTAGCATTAAATTTTTCAGATTACACACAAACGCATAAAAATGTTCGATAAAATTTATAGAAGAAAACTACATGAAATTTCCACGATTTCCAAGCATATACGAATGAAAAAAAAAATCGCAGAAACGGCCACTTTATTTACCGTATCCTTCAGCTTGACTGACAAAGGTCTGATTCGCATCATGGGTAGAGAATGCCCGGTCAGCCCTTTAGTTTACCTTTGTCAGTCGGTTAAATCTAATCTTTCTTACAACAAACAAACTTAAGGTCGGCCCGGTTTTATGTTTTGGGTGCATTTCAAATTGTCGCACCACCTAAGCCGCCCTTCTGTCAGGGATTTTAAGGAAACCCACGCAGTTTAGGAGAGGCAAAGCAAAAGAAGTTAACTTAAACGAAATCAGCCAATTAACAATATGTTGATTTTGGACAAAATGGGAGAAAACGCATAGAAAAGCAAAGTTGGCGGTGAGTTGAGTTACCAGATCGTTACCTGAGCAAGTTTTCGAACAATTACACAACAGGCTCTTATTCATTAGTTTGCATTGAATTGCATAGCGCCGGATAACTCTAAGTGAATTAAATTTGTAACCATTTTATTGTTGACAATATCATCTATACATTGAAGCATTCCGTTTTCTACTTCTTTTGAGTAGTGGGAGAGGATTCGATGTCCTCTTTTTTGTTTTGCAAAAACTCCTCTTTTATTTGGTCGCAATTATGCATATAAATCAGACCTTTCTGCTGGGCTTCTGCTAAAAATTTATCTGTATTAATGCCGACTAAAATTCTTATTTTTTCTATTTTTTCGAGGAAAGGACGGATTTGAAAGTAACCTGACGCACGTAGATAACCTACAACTGCATCAAAGCAATTTATCATTCCATTTTATTAATCAGAGTATTCGATTCTGAATTTGTGAAAAAATTTGTACTCATGCAAATTTATTTATCATTTGTTTTCGTTTATCTAAACAATACCTGCTTAACTGAATCCATTTGCTCATTATATTTTTGAGGGTTATTGTCTTTCAGCTTATTAATATTCAATAGCTTCCACCTAATTGCAGAAAATTTGCTGTAATCCACTCTTGACCAATTCGGTTTGCCTTTTGCAAAAGCCAATAGAAATTCTTTATCCTCTATTGTCAATGATTCACTTATCACTCTTATCAGTTGTTCTCTTGTTTCCTGATATTCGTTATATCCAAAAGTAGTATCTGTCATTCCGTTAAACTGGCTCTCAAATACTGCGGACTGATCAATGGAGTGAGGATTTAATAATTCATGCATAGGACGCTTACTACATAAAAGGAAAAAAATAAATCCTTCTTTGATATCAGTAGAATAACCAACCTCGTTGATGAGAT
>JAIRKN010000126.1 GCA_031260095.1 Tannerella sp.
CCCTGAAGGATTTCCCTGTCACGATAGTAAATCAAATATTCACGTTCTTTCTCCGGTATTGATTTCATTTTTGACAGCAATTGTTTTTCTTTAGATTTCAGTTCTTCCAACGTTTTAGCGGTGCTCTTCTGGGCATTTTCAATCATCGCAAAAACTCCATTACGAAGTTTTTCCACCTGACTGTCCGCAATCTTAAACATCGGATTCGCTTCGTTCGAATTTTTCAAAAACTTATCGCGTTTAGCGATCGCTTCGTTATAGAGAGAGACGGCTCCCTTTTCGCCGCTCGCCGCAGTAAATAACGGAGGAATCACGTTATATTTATTAGCCGGATCTTTTATGTACTCATCCAGCATATCAATAAGGCGAGCCTGCGCTTCCGTTTCTATAATGGAAGTTTGTAAATCCCGGACTGTTTCGCTATAAAAAAGAACGTCGGATTCCAGTATCGTCATCTCATTCTTTTTCTTATACGTTTCTATATCCAGCTCTACCTTTTCCAGATCCGCCAATACCAACGCAACGCGTCCGTCGACAAATTCCATTGTTTTATTTTCTTTGGCGTATTTATACACTCCGGCGTCTTCATTATATTTCCCGATCAACGTATTCAGCATATCTTTACCCCTTTCTGTCGAATGGTCGCTACAACTTATTTCAAGAACATTCGATGAACTGGAAACATCTTCAATCAGAATATTGTCTTTCAGATCTTCGGCCATCCAACTCGCCGGGACACAGCGTATTTTCAGCTTAAACTCACCCTTCTGTTGCGCGCCGTTATGATTAAAATCAAGGGTAAACACCTCCGTACCGATTTTAATGTCCGCAGGAAGAGAGCTATAAGTAAAGGTTTGATTGAATCCCCCAAAACGGCTTTTTGCTTTCACTTTGATATGACCGGGAGCAACCGATACCGTAAATTTATATTCATCCTGAAGATGGGCCATTGTCATACTGTCCACCGTCAGACGAAGCGGCGCATCTTTATACATATAATAAAAGGAATATGGATTTGAATATAAGACATTCAATCCCAGATCCAGTATCATAAAGCGCAACATCCGGTTGGACGTCAATATAGCCATCTCATCATCAATATTGACACTCCCCCCTCCCCCTGCGCCGATGCCGAAAGATTTCATCAATCCGGCCGCTTCGCCTAATGCGAAACTTGACATGCTTGATTCTTTTTCTTCCTGAAGCTGAATACCGGCCATAAATTCATACGTACGGGGATAAAGCGTCAAATATAAAATCGCCGGGATAAAAGAAAATATAAAAACCGCCAAAAACAGCTTCCAATGAAAAAGGTATCTCACCAATATACGTTTTAATCCGATTGTTTCTTTGTCTTTGTTTTCCATAATCCACATCACACTCAATTCATATTTTGAGATCTTATTGTTAAAATAACAGAAGTTATTGCCGAAAGAGTAGACACGATCGCCGAGAATAGAGAAATCCTGAAGTTGTCCTCATTACTGTATCTCGAATTTCTCTTCTGCGCCTTATTCGGCATCACGTAAACCATATCATTTTGTTGCAGGTAATAATACGGGGAAGCGAAAATAGCCGGGTCGGTCAAATCCATATGTATCTGTTCTTTTTCTCCATTGTTATCGCGGAGCAGCCATACATTTTTCCGGTCGGCCATGATGGTCAGATCTCCCGCCATAGATATCAGATCAAGAATAGAAATACGAGGGGTTTTGATCGTATACATATTGGCCGTTTTGACTTCGCCGAATATGCCGACCTTGAAATTGACAATCTGGACGTTCACAACTGCCTGTGGCGCCATCTCCCGTACCATACCCTCTATCATCCGGATGGTTTCGTTAATCGTCTTACCAACCACATTAATACGTCCTAAGACGGGGAAATTTATGAACCCGTTTTCGTCGACAAGGTAGGTAAAGAGGTTTTGAGTCGTTGCGGAAATACCGATTTCCGATTCGCTCGGCAAATAATATCCATAAGGCGGTGGAGAAAAGGGCGCAACCGTTTCCCTGTCGGGAGAGGTGACGTTAATGATCAGAACGTCGTCAATACATATCCTGGGATTATATTTCCGATTCATTGCCGCACGCTGTTCTTCCGTAAGATGTTCAATCCCCTGAAAATAGGATATATCTTTAGGCGTCCGGCAGGAGGTAAAGGCTATTAAACATACAATAAGCAAAAAAATACGACTCATATCATTCCTTTTTTATAAAACGGGTGCAAATATACGACATTAACTTTAAAACGAAACAATTTATTAATTATTGTTTCACCGTTTCATTTATTATTTCTAATTTTGCTCAAAAATAAATGAAGTTGGAATTAGGAAAATATAACAGGCTACGTATACTAAAGAAGGTTGATTTCGGCATGTATCTTGACGGAGGTAACGGAATGGAAATATTGCTGCCGTTGCGGTATGTTCCGCAGAATGCCGGTATCGGAGACGAGATTGAGGTTTTTGTTTACAGGGATAATGAGGAACGCCTCATTGCTACCACAGAGCATCCGTACGGAGTCGCAGGCGAGTTTCAATGGCTGAAAGTCAAAGAACTATCAGCCGCCGGAGCATTCCTTGACTGGGGGATTATGAAGGATCTGCTGGTACCCTACCGTGAGCAGAAAACGGAAATGAAAACCGGCCATTATTACCTTGTATATATTTATATTGATTTTATCAGTAAACGTATCACCGCATCCGCACGTATTGATAAGTTTCTGGATAATATACCACCGGATTACGAGTATAACCAGGAGGTGGACCTCGTCATTGCCGATGAAACGGCGCTTGGGTACAAAGTAATCATCAATCATTCACACTGGGGTTTAATCTACAAAAATGAGATTTTCCAAAGCATTTCCAAAGGAGAGAAATATAAAGGATATATAAAAGAAGTACGGGAAGACGATAAAATTGACGTCAGCCTTTCTCCCCTCGGATATGATAAAATAGAAGGAATCTCTCAAAAGATTATGAATCTTCTGGCTGAAAACAACGGATATCTTGATATAAATGACAAAAGTGAAGCCTCCCAAATCAATTCTTTACTGTCCTGTAGCAAAAAAAGTTTCAAGAAGGCAATCGGAGCGCTGTATAAACAACGCCTTATAACGATAGACGATTGCGGTATAAGGGCTACCACAAAACCATCCTGATTTATTATGTGTACGAAACTACATGATTAATGGGATATAAGAATGGGAAAAGAAAGAAATAAGAAACTCGTAAAAGATATTATCATCTATGGGGTTGGAAATATAGGAAGCCGTCTTCTGGCATTTCTCCTGATCCCTTTCCTTACTTTTTTCCTCGAACGCGAGGAAATGGGATATTATGACCTTGCTCTTACGGCGATTCTGTTCCTGTTACCCATAACGACACTGCAAATGCGGGAATCAACGTTCCGGTTGTTAATTGATAATGACGACCCTGTATACCGGAAGAATATTATTTCGAGCACCTTCTTTGTCGAGGGTTGCCTGTTTGCAGTTCTCTCTCTGGTCGCACTTTTTTTGCCGGTATTTCTCCATATCCGCTATTATGTACTGATCCTTCTTTCTATTTATACATACAGCTTGTATGAACTTTATATCCAAGCGGTACGGGTATTCTATTCTGCCGGCAAATACGCCCTGATGGGCATTATCACTTCGTTTTTAACCATCCTGTTTACGGTTTCGCTTTTCTTCATTTTCAAAACCGGCATAGAAGGCATTTTTATAGGAAATATTTTATCCCGTATTCTATCCATCGGTATCATCGAAATACCCCGCCGAAAGTTCATGAACAGTCTGTCGGTTAAATACATCAAGAAGGAATCAATCAAAGAGGTCTTGCATTACTCCATTCCGATGCTGATCACTGCGGTCGCATTTGGTATTATTTCATCCTGTGGTAAATTCATCGTAGAACATTTCAACGGATTGGAAGAGAATGGCGACCTCGCCATCGCTGAAAAATTTATGATGATCGTGATGATTCTTGGGCTTACTTTTTACCAGGGCTGGCAGGAAACGGCCGTCAAAAATTACAGGAAACCCGGAAGCTCAAAATTCTTTTCCGAAGTCTTTAATAAGTATGCCCTATTACTCAGCCTTCTTGTCATCTGCATTTCATTCGGGTTACGCTCTTTCGCCTTTATTCTTATTGATGCAAAGTTCCATCAGAGCGTAGACCTTATTTTCGTATATGGTACCGGAGCCATCTTCTATTGTTTTGCCATATTTCTGGAAATCACATTCCAATGTACCAAACAAACCTCCCGAATCTTATATTCGATTCTTTCATGCGC
>JAIRKN010000243.1 GCA_031260095.1 Tannerella sp.
TATATGTTCGCGCAATGTTTTGATTTTGCTTTCTGCGTCTGCCTGTTTTTTCCTTTCGTTGGCTACAATTTCCGGTTTTGCATTAGCTATAAACTTTTCATTGCCGAGCTTCTTCATAACTGAATTTAGAAATCCTTCAAGGTATCCGACCTCATCTTCCATCTTCTTCATCTCTTCTTCGACATCTATCGTCCCGTCAAGTGGAATCGCATATTCCGTCGTACCCGCCATAAATGAGACAGCCGTTATACTCTTTTCCGCATTTACGATACTTTTGAGATTACACATTTTCATAATAACGGTATTATACGCATCCTTATGTTCTCCCGAAACAATATGAAGGACGAGGGGCTCTTTATTCGGAACATTACGTTCGAGACGGATCGAACGGATCGCCGCCACAAGCTGCCTGACCGTTTCAAAATCGGCAACCAGCCTGTCATTTTTATTTCCGGCATCCGGCATCCGGGCCACCATTATACTTTCGCCCGGCTTGCGTATTGAGATAGACTGCCAGACCTCTTCCGTAAGGAACGGCATGAAAGGATGAAGCATTAACATAAGTTTCTCAAAAAAGCCGAGTGTTGCTTCGTATGTAAGAGTATCCACCGGTTGCCGGTATGCAGGCTTCACCATTTCCAGATACCAGGAAGAAAACTCATCCCAGAACAATTTATAAACCGTCATTAACGCTTCGGATATACGGTATTTGGCAAACTCGTCGTCCATTCGGCCGATCGTAGCGCTCAACCGTGCGTTAAACCAATCAATGGCAATTTTTGCCGATCCGGGCTGCGGAACAGCGTCCGATACCTCCCAGCCTTTCACCAACCGGAGAGCATTCCATATCTTATTATTAAAATTCCGTCCCTGTTCGCAAAGCGCCTCATCGAACAGCAGATCATTCCCGGCAGGAGATGAAAGTAACATCCCCATACGGACTCCGTCCGCGCTGTATTTATCCATCAGTTCGATCGGATCAGGAGAGTTACCACGCGATTTGGACATCTTTTCCCCCTTCTTATCGCGGACGATGCCGGTAAAATAGACATTGTAAAAACAGGGTTTATGACGATATTCAAATCCCGACATAATCATACGCGCCACCCAGAAAAAGATAATTTCGGGCGCCGTTACCAGATCGTTTGTCGGATAATAATAGTTTATATCGTCATTGTCCGGCTCGTTTATTCCGTCAAACACGGAAATAGGCCACAACCACGAAGAAAACCATGTATCCAAACAATCTTCATCCTGACGCAAATCGGAGGCCAACAGATCCGAATTACCCGACTTTTCACGCGCAAGCAATACGGCTTCTTCCTCTGTTTCGGCTACCACATAACCGCCTCCCGGCAAATAATAAGCCGGTATACGATGCCCCCACCACAATTGCCGTGAGATGCACCAGTCTTTGATATTCTCCATCCAATGGCGGTATGTATTTTTGAACTTAGCCGGATAAAACCGGATCGTATCATCCATCACAGCCTCCAACGCCGGCCCGGCCAGGTCTTCCATTTTCAGGAACCACTGCATCGACTGTTTGGGTTCAATAGGCACGTCCGTCCTTTCCGAAAATCCGACTTTATTCGTATAGTCCTCTTCTTTTTCAAGAAGGCCGGCAACGGCCAGGTCTTTTACGATCTGCTCACGTACATCGAAACGATCCATGCCGATATAGATTTCTCCGGCTTTGCTGATCGTCCCGTCATCATTGAAAATATCAATACTCGGAAGATTATATTTTTTCCCCAGCATATAGTCATTCACATCATGTGCAGGCGTCACTTTCAGGCAACCGGTTCCAAATTCCATATCTACATAATCGTCTTCAATTACCGGCACAACACGGTTGACAAGCGGAACAATCACTTTTTTCCCATGCAGATGTTTATTTTTAGGATCATTCGGATGGATACACAGGGCCGTATCTCCCATAATCGTTTCCGGCCGCGTCGTAGCCACAACGGCATATCCGGTTTCTCCTTCTACCTTATACTTCAGGTAATATAATTTGCCTTGTTGTTCCCGATAGATTACCTCCTCGTCCGAAAGCGCCGTAAGCGCCTTTGGATCCCAGTTGACCATACGGACGCCGCGGTAGATTTCCCCTTTTCTATATAAATCGACAAAGACTTTTAACACACTCCCGGAACGTGGCTCGTCCATTGTAAAGCAGGTCCGGTCCCAGTCGCACGAAGCGCCCAGTTTCTTCAGTTGTTCAAGTATAATCCCTCCGTGTTTCCGTGTCCAGTCCCAGGCATGTTCCATAAATTCCTCACGTGTGAGGTCTGTTTTTTGTATCCCGTCCGACGCCAGTTTGGCCACCACTTTTGCTTCCGTGGCAATCGACGCGTGATCCGTGCCCGGCACCCAGCAGGCATTCTTCCCCAGCATACGTGCGCGACGAACCAAAATATCCTGAATGGTATTATTCAACATGTGCCCCATGTGCAATACGCCCGTGACATTAGGAGGAGGTATCACAATCGTATATGGTTCACGATTGTCGGGTTCAGACCTGAACAACCCATGTTCCAACCAATACTGATACCACTTTCCTTCAACCTCAGAGGGGTCGTACTTAGATGCTAATTCCATAATATTTTATAAACTATTAAATAAATTCACCGTGCAAAAGTAATAAATTTACGTCGAGAAGCAACAGTCTTTTCAGCAAAGTTGAAAAAATGAAGATTTTTTGTATCTTTGCCCCGTTTTTAAAAATGTTAAGTATGCAAAAAAACCTCGTGATTGTTGAGTCACCCGCAAAAGCAAAAACTATTGAAAAGTTTCTGGGGAAAGACTATAAAGTGATGTCAAGTTACGGTCATATCCGTGATCTTAAAGCAAAAGAATTTAGTATCGACATTGAACATAATTATACTCCCGAATATGTTGTTCCGGCCGATAAGAAAAAACTGGTTTCCGAACTGAAAAAAAAATCCGCTTCTGCCGATGAAATACTCCTCGCTTCCGATGAGGATCGTGAAGGAGAAGCCATCGCATGGCACCTTTTCGAGGTGCTCGACTTGAAACCCGATAATACCAAGCGTATCGTATTCCATGAGATTACAAAGAATGCCATTTTAGATGCGTTGGAAAATCCGAGGGATATTGATATCAATCTGGTAAACGCTCAACAGGCGCGCCGTGTCCTGGATCGCATTGTCGGGTTTGAGGTTTCCCCGATACTCTGGCGTAAAGTAAAACCCGCATTATCGGCCGGACGTGTACAATCGGTAGCGGTTCGCCTGATCGTAGAACGCGAGCGCGAAATAAACAATTTTGTATCCGAAGCATCCTATCGCGTGATAGCGACATTTCTGCTGCCCGACGGAACGACTTTACTGAATGCGAAACTAAATAAGCGGCTCAAAGATAAACAGGAAGCGTTGGCATTTTTAGAATCATGTAAAGATGCCGACTTCGTGATTGAGGATATAACGAAAAAACCGGTAAAAAAATCTCCGGCGCCCCCGTTTACCACCTCCACGCTCCAACAGGAAGCAGCCCGCAAACTCGGATTCTCCGTATCGCAAACGATGGTAGTTGCACAACGTCTGTACGAATCGGGATACATCACCTATATGCGTACCGACTCCGTCAATCTGAGCAACTTGGCGCTGAACGCAAGCAAAGAAGCGATTGTCAGTTTTTACGGGGAAAATTATTATAAATTCCGCAAGTATCATACAAAAAGTAAAGGTGCGCAGGAAGCGCACGAAGCGATCCGTCCGACTTATATGAGCGCGCCGGAGATCAGCGGAAATGCACAGGAAAGAAAGCTGTATGACCTGATATTCAAACGTACTATCGCATGTCAAATGGCAGACGCCGAACTCGAACGTACAACGATCACGATTAACATAAGCAACTATCAGAATGAGAAATTTGTCGCTGTCGGCGAAATCATAACTTTCGACGGCTTCCTGCATGTTTACATAGAAAGTATTGACGAAGACACTGAAAACGAACATGAAAACCGACTCCTCCCGCCTGTAAATAAAGATGATGCGCTTTCGATGAAAGATATTACAGCAACCGAACGGTTCACACAACGTCCGCCCAGATATACGGAAGCCAGTCTTGTACACCGCATGGAAGAATTAGGGATCGGACGGCCTTCTACATACGCTCCTACCATACAAACCATACAAAACCGGGAATATGTCATCCGGGGCGATATAGATGGAACGGAACGCACTTACAATATCCTTACGCTTAAGAATGGAAAAATAGCAGATACGGACAAAACGGAAATAACCGGCGCGGATCACAATAAACTGACGCCTACGGATATTGGTACGGTGGTGAACGATTTCCTGATAGAATATTTCCCAAATATCCTGGATTATAATTTTACGGCTAATGTGGAAAAGGAATTTGATACAATAGCGGAGGGAAAATTGGAGTGGACAAAGCTGATGAACCGGTTTTATAAAACTTTTCATCCGGCCGTAGAAGCGGCGGCAGCCGTAAAAACAGAACATAAAGTCGGAGAACGTGAATTAGGTACGGATCCTAAAAGCGGCAAACCGGTGTTCGTGAAAATAGGACGTTACGGGCCGATCGTCCAGATAGGACATCCCCATCCGGACGACAAAAGAAACAAACCGCAGTTCGCCTCCCTGATGAAAGGTCAGTCTATCGAAACGATCACCCTGGACGAAGCACTAAAACTCTTCGACCTGCCACGTACGATCGGCGAATATGAAGGTGAAGATATGATTGCCGGCACAGGACGTTTCGGCCCCTTTATCCGGCATAACAGAGTATTCATTTCAATCCCCAAAACTTCGAATCCGTTACATATCACACTGGAAGAAGCGATAAAACTGATCAATGAGAAACGTAAAAAAGAACAGGAACGCTTCATTAAAAAATTTAGAGAAGACCCGGATTTAGAGATCTTAAACGGCAGGTACGGCCCCTACATCTCATATAAAGGAAATAACTACCGCATCCCGAAAGAAATGACGCCGTCTTCCCTGAAATTCGAAGATTGCATGAGAATTATTGAAGATTCACCCGACAAACCGGCGAAGAAAAGATTCGCAAAAGGCAAAAAGAAAGAATAATTTACACAAAGGGTATTCACATTCTTTCAGGCATCTCTATTCCCAACAAAGACATACCCGAACGTATTACTTTTGATACGCTTTCCGACAGCCGGATACGTACACGTTTTATATTATCATTCTCTTCGTGCAGGATGGAATAGTCATGATAAAACTGATTATACTCACGCGCAAGTTCGTATATATAATTAGCAATACATGCAGGACTGTACGTTTCGCCGGCTTCTTTTACGATGGACGGATACTCCGTCAACAACTGGATAAGCGCTTCTTCTTTCTCCGTAACAGGGATGTCCGGCGGTAAACTCCCGGAAGTCACGACGCCCGATTCTTCCGCCTTGCGCAATACGGAACGTATACGGGCGTATGTATATTGAATGAAAGAGCCTGTATTTCCGTTGAAATCGATCGATTCTTTCGGATTAAATGTCATATTCTTCCGGGGATCGACTTTCAGGATAAAATATTTTAATGAGCCAAGCCCGATGATTCGCACGATATTTCCAGCCTCTTCGCCGGTCAGACCGTCTAATTTCCCTAATTCGCCGGATATATCACGGGCGGTCGCAATCATCTCATCCATCAGATCATCCGCATCGACGACGGTGCCTTCACGACTTTTCATCTTACCCTCAGGCAGTTCTACCATGCCATAAGAGAAATGAACAAGCCCCTTTCCAAATTCAAATCCCAGCTTATCCAGCAAAATAGAAAGCGCCTGGAAGTGGTAATTCTGCTCATTCCCGACCACGTAAATCATTTTATCGACCGGATAATCATCAAAACGTAACTTTGCCGTGCCTATATCCTGTGTCATATATACGGAAGTGCCGTCCGAACGCAACAGCAGCTTCTCATCCAACCCCTCCGGCCTGAGATCCGCCCATACCGAGCCATCCGCACGCCGGTAAAAAACACCTTTATCCAGTCCTTCCAGCACTTTATCCCTGCCTTCGAGGTAGGTTTCCGATTCGTAATAAATTTTATCAAAATCAACCCCCAGGCGTTTATAAGTTTCATCAAAACCGGCATAAACCCAACTGTTCATCCTGCTCCAAAGCGCTCTGACCGCATCCTCTCCGGCCTCCCAGCGACGAAGCAACTCGCGGGCTTCCGTCATCAGAATCGACGCAGCCTCCGCTTCATTCCCGCTCAGACCGCCGGATTCCAACGTCTTCAACTCCTCTTTATAATGCTTATCGAACAGGACATAAAATTCCCCGACAAGATGATCGCCCTTTTTCCCGGAAGATTCCGGCGTGACGCCATTCCCCCATTTCTGCCAGGCCAACATCGACTTGCAGATATGAATCCCGCGATCATTCACGATATTTGTTTTCACCACTTTAAATCCGTTCGCTTTCATAATCTCCGACAAACTGTATCCGAGCAGATTATTACGAATATGGCCTAAATGGAGCGGCTTATTTGTATTGGGAGAAGAATATTCTATCATAACCAGAGGGGATTCATCCGTAGCCTCTTTATAACCGAAACGCGGCTGCCGGCAGATTTCACTCAATGCTTCCAGCCAGCATGTTCCTTCGATCGTAATATTCAGAAAGCCCTTTATAACATTGAATCCGGCAACCATTCCCGGTTTATTCGCACGGAGATATTCGCCCAGTTCCTGTGCCGTCTGCCCGGGCGATTTCCCGGACGCTTTCAAAAACGGAAACACAACGAGCGTCAAATGTCCCGCAAATTCTTTTTTCGTCCGCTGCAACACAATTTGCTCCGCAGCAATACCCTGACTATATAACTCATTAACCGCGGTCGCAACCGCCTCCGATAGATTCTGTACGATCGTCATATAATATAAAATTTCGGGCAAAATTAGATGAAAAACTTCATTTTTCCAAGCGCATGAAATAAGCAACCGGTTATTTTACTTCCGCCGAAATTATAATGACTTGCTTTTCTTCGCCTCCGGACTCCCTGTTCCAATAAAGACGATGGGGCTTTTTGAGCATATAACGGACATGTAAATATGACTGCAATAATTATAGAAACTATCCCTTTCATGTCAATCCTTTTTAATAAGTGTAATAAGCGGATTATTCTGTGAATCCATAAACGTTAGTTCATTGTTTGATATGTCAAATTTCACGACATTTCTGATGTGGTC
>JAIRKN010000024.1 GCA_031260095.1 Tannerella sp.
GTCTGTATCCGGATTTTTTCCAAGATTATCTGCGAAATTGCGTAATGCTGTTTTAGAAGCATCGCTTACCGTACTTGAGTTCGTAGCAAACAAGATGCCGGAATCGAAAGTTACTTTCAGAGCAGGGGCCTGTCCTTCTTCCTCGACTACCTCAACATTCGTATTTTCAGGTAATACTTGCTCCAGTTCCTGTTTCTGTTTGTCCATCTTTTTACCGATAATAGCGCCTGCCGCGCCTCCTACGGCTGCTCCGATAATAGCGCCTAATGCCGTATTACCGGCAATCTTACCGACTCCCGCCCCGACAGCTGCGCCACCGCCTACACCGATGGCCGTACCTTTGGTCGTGTTGTTCATACCACATCCCGATAAAATAAAAATTCCGCATAAAAATAAAACGGAAAATGTTTTCAAATTCTTTATAACCATTCCACTAATATTGTTTTACTTATTCATTAATATACACCCATTTACTCAAACATTCCGATGGAATCGCAGTATTCCATTTCTCCCCGAACGATCTGTGAAACGTCGTTCTCATCATATTTCCCGATACCGTCGGATAATGCATTTTTTACAACAAAAGCGACTAATTCATCTTCGTTTATTTCTACCTCTTTATCATCATCATCCCCTTCGTCAAAGAATCCTTTCATGTTGTAAAAGTCATAAATCAAATCAATAATATAATTGATGTCATCCTCACTAAACTTCTTTTTAAGCTCTTCCGGCAGGTAATTTTTTATAAATTTTACCGCATCGTCATCGTCATATAAAAAATCTTTGTCTTCATCCATATATTTATAATTTTAAAAACGGCGCAAGATACAAATAAGGAATCAATATGCAAGTTTTTTAGCGTGAAAATTATAAGCAGCATTAAAATGCCTTTGTATTGTAATTTACAGAATAATTGAGTAAACGTCAGTTTGTAAAGACAAGTCCGTTTTCGTTTTTATCGATATGGACCGGACGTTTGTTATCAATTTCCGAACCGAGGATTTTCTTGGATAATTCGTTCAGTACAAGATCTTGTATGACACGTTTCACAGGTCTTGCCCCGAATTGCGGATCGAAACCTTTGTCTGCCAGATAAGTTAACGCAGCATCTGTGAATTGCAGCGTGATGCCGTTTTTCTCCAGCATGTGTTGTGTATTGGCAAGTTGCAGGTTTACAATCTGACGAATTTCTTGTTCATTCAGCGGAGTGAACATGATGATTTCGTCGATACGATTCAGAAATTCCGGTCGAATCGTCTTTCTCATCAGGTCAAGCACTTCTCTTTTGGTATCCGCGATCACCTGATTCCGGTTTTCATCTGTCATCTTTTCAAAATTTTCCCGGATAATGGGTGAGCCGATGTTGCTTGTCATAATGATGATCGTGTTCTTAAAATTGACGGTACGCCCTTTATTGTCGGTCAGGCGTCCGTCGTCCAGTACCTGCAGTAATATATTGAATACGTCCGGATGCGCTTTTTCTATCTCATCGAAGAGAACCACCGAATACGGTTTGCGCCGGATTGCTTCGGTCAGTTGGCCGCCTTCTTCATAGCCGACGTATCCGGGAGGCGCTCCTACCAGGCGACTGGCGCTGAATTTTTCCTGATATTCGCTCATATCGATGCGCGTCATCATGTTCTCGTCATCAAAAAGGTATTCGGCCAATGCTTTAGCGAGTTCCGTTTTACCGACGCCCGTTGTGCCAAGGAAGATAAATGAACCGATAGGACGTTTCGGATCCTGCAATCCGGCTCGGCTGCGGCGTACGGCGTCTGCAATGGCGGTGATCGCTTCATCCTGTCCGATAACGCGCTTATGCAATTCGTCTTCAAGATGCAGCAGTTTATCTTTTTCACTTTGCATCATCCGGCTGACAGGTATACCCGTCCAACGCGAAACGACATCCGCAATGTCTTCGCTATCGACTTCCTCCTTTATCATCGCGTTCCCACCCTGCATCTCGTGCAGTTTTTCCTGGATGTCTTTTATTTCCGACTCTTTTTCTTTCAACTTTCCATAGCGGATTTCCGCTACTTTGCCATAATCGCCTTCGCGTTCCGCTTTTTCGGCTTCAAACTTGAGGTTTTCAATATCAATTTTATTCTGTTGAATCTTGTTAATCTGTTCTTTTTCGCTTTGCCATTTGGCTTTTTGTTTCTTTTCTTCTTCTTTCAGATTGGCTATTTCTTTATTCAACAGTTCCAGTTTTTCTTTGTCTTTCTCGCGTTTTATCGCTTCGCGTTCAATTTCTAGCTGGGCGATACGGCGCGACACCTCGTCCAGCGCTTCCGGTACGGAATCCGCCTGCATACGCAGACGTGCTGCCGCTTCGTCCATCAGGTCAATCGCTTTATCCGGCAAGAACCGGTCTGTTATATAACGTGTTGATAATTGCACGGCGGCAATGATCGCATCATCTTTGATTCGTATTTTGTGATGATTTTCATATTTTTCTTTCAGGCCGCGAAGGATCGATATCGTGTCGGCTTCATCAGGCTCTTCGACCATCACCATTTGAAAGCGACGTTCCAGCGCTTTATCTTTTTCAAAATATTTCTGATATTCATCTAATGTGGTTGCTCCAATGGCGCGTAGTTCGCCGCGTGCCAGTGCTGGTTTCAGTATATTGGCCGCATCCATGGCGCCTTCGCTTTTGCCGGCGCCTACGAGCGTATGAATTTCGTCGATAAAAAGGATGATTTCGCCTTCGGATTTGATCACTTCGTTTACGACGGCTTTCAGGCGTTCTTCAAATTCGCCTTTATATTTTGCACCTGCAATCAAAGCGCCCATATCAAGGGAAAAAATCTGTTTGCTTTTCAGGTTTTCCGGGATGTCGCCCCGGATGATACGGTGCGCCAGTCCTTCCACTATGGCGGTTTTTCCTACGCCGGGTTCGCCGATAAGGATCGGATTATTTTTTGTCCGGCGACTTAGGATCTGCAATACGCGGCGAATTTCATCATCCCGTCCGATGACCGGATCCAGCTTTCCGCTCCGGGCGCGTTCGTTCAGATTGACGGCGTATTTGCCGAGCGCATCATACGTTTCTTCTGCCGACTGGCTTGTTACCTTATTGCCTTTACGAAGTTCGTCAATAGCCGCACGCAGTTCTTTTTCCGTCATACCGGCATCTTTCAGCATCTGTGACGCATCGCTTTTTTCCGTAAGCAATGCCAGCATAATATGTTCGAGCGAAACATACTGGTCGCCTGATTTACTGCTGTAATCAATGGCTTTCTGAAGGACTGCGTTTGCTTCGCTGCTAAGATAAGGTTCTCCTCCCGAAACTTTCGGCAAAGACTCTATTTTGTGGTCGATACTCCGGTTCAGGCCCTGTTGGTTGACGCCCAGTTTCTGGGTCAGGAATTGTATAACGCTTTCTCCTGTCATTATAACGCCTTTAAGCAAGTGTACGGCTTCGATCAATTGCTGGTTATTTTGCTTGACAAGATGAACCGCCTGCTGGACGGCCTCTTGTGATTTAATTGTGAAATTATTAAAGTTCATATCATTATTTTTCCTTTCTT
>JAIRKN010000034.1 GCA_031260095.1 Tannerella sp.
CCTGTTTATGAATCCCCTAACGGGGAACAGGGAAAACTATATACCCTTTTTCTATTGATATTCTTCCCCTATGGGGAATATATGCGCATGCACAAAATCAGGCCGCGCAAAGTATAATAGAGTGTCGTCCCTGCGGGACTTATGAGAGAACAGGTTCGCTACCGTAAGCTAAAGCATACGGTTAATAGAGTGTCCTCCCTGCGGGAGTACTGTTATACTTTATTGATTTTCTATTATTAAACATATTATTTGATAGTTATCGGAGGAATAAACTTCAAGGCATACAATAAACTAATGATTAACATGACCACAACGGTGAAAATCAACATATATAGGATGATATCAAGTCTTTTATGCGAACAGGCGCAAGAGATCGACGGAAGATCATTACCGACGGTTTTATCTGCGAGCGCCTTTCTGCGGGCAATAACAAACAACTTATAAATGATCCACCCGAACAAAAGTCCCGCTACAATTCCGGGGATGATATCCGAAATAAAATGCACGCCGAGGTAAATCCGGCTGTATGAATTAATCGTCGCCCACAAATATAATGCGACAGAATAAAAGCGATATCTGAAAATCAAAGACGTAAGCGTTGCAAAACCAAACGCATTCGCTGCATGACCGGATATGAATCCGAAACGTCCGCCGCGATAATCGAATACGGTTTGTACTTTATCCATAAATTCAGGATGATGCGTAGGTCTGAACCGGGTAAACATGGGTTTGCAGATTCCTGAAGCAAACTGGTCGCACAAAGTGATAACCAATGCGATCGCCGCCAATACAAGAAGCGTTTCTTTCCAATGCTTCCTGTTCTTATAAAAAAGCATGAAAATAAACAGCGTTGCTAAAGGGATCCAAAAAATTTTACCTGAGAACAACCACATAAACTGGTTTCCAAAAGGAGCGTGATAGCTGTTCAGCCACAGGAACGCCCCTTCTTCGTAATCCAGAATTTTTTCAAGCATTTAAATTACAGTTATATCTTTTTTATTGATCCACCCGACATTTCCGTCTTCCAGCACAACTTCATTCCAATCGCCAACGGTATTTCTTATAAACACTTTGGTTCCTTCATGCAATACAAACAAATCGGTTCCGCTATTGTCAGGAGAACTTTTCACCGTCACTGTCGGACTAAAGACAATGGCGCCGTTACGATTGACCCGTTCTTCTTTCTGATTGTATGCAAATACGTTTGCAAATACAACAACTATAAATAGAACAATCCCTAAATAAAAGCCTATTTTCTTGAGGCGCATCCATTTTGAAAAGAAAAACAGGACAAGGCAACAGATCAGCAGGACAAAACAAAAGACGCCGATCGTCGCCCATGAATCGACCCCGATCAGGTTTTGCACAGACCGGAACCAGGATTTCAGGAAAAATTCCTGTAACGGTTCTATCTTATCAACCGTCTGTTGTTTGGCCATCTCCAGATTAAAACGAATATCGTCATCTCCGGGTTTAATGAGTAAAGCGCGTTCGTAATAAAGGATCGCCTGCGCTATTTTTCCGGTTTTGTAATATGAGTTTCCAAGATTATAATATAATTCATACGAATCCCCGTAATTTTTAAGTACGGATTCGTACAATTCTGCCGCCCGGTCGTACTGTTCCGAAGCATACGCCGTTTCGGCCGCTTTCAGATCTGCTTCCTGTGCAGAAACATATACATATATTCCACATAATAATAAGAATATTCCGATAATTTTTCTACCTGTATTTTGTATCATATCTTTCTTATTTTTTGATTGTATTTTCCATTTTGTCGATCGCCTCTATTGTTTCCGCAAACAATTTATCCATCGTCCCGGAAGTCCGGCTCGGAGCATACCGGGCAAATTCACATGTATTGATAATATCCAGGAATCCCTCCGAGAGTGTTTCGTCCACTCCATACTTCGTCAGTTCCGCCGCCACGTTTTCTTTCGTAAGCTCAGCTTGGGAGATATTCAGTTTATCACTCAAGTATCCCCACAAAGCGCGCAAAACTTCTTCGTAGAAAGCTTCCTCTTGATCCTCTTTCAACAGTTTCCCGGCCTGTTTCAGTCGTTTAACAGCTGTTTTATTCGCTTTTTTCGTACGGACAAGCGCTATATTCGAATTTTCTTTTACCTGTTTGCGATAGATAATGAAAAATACAATAAACAGGATCGCGATCATCAGGTATGCCATCACATACAGGAAAGAGCCGAAAAATATTTCTTTATTCGAAATAAAATGTACGTCGCCCACTTTGATATAGCGGATATCTTTTCCAAGGAACTTCACGTTTTCGCGGTTTGTGTAGTTTGACACGACAGGCGCATCCGATCCCCCTTCGCCCTTTTCCACATGAAGCCGGAAAGATTCGGAAGAAAGCGTCTTGTAGGCGCCCGCTTTTGTATCAAAATAGGAGAAATGGATTGCCGGTATTTCAAAATCGCCGGCAAAACGCGGGATTGCCATATATTCGATCGTTTTCGTTCCGCTCGCTCCCGCAGCGGAAACACGGATATTATTATCCACTTTCGGATCATATACCTCAAAATCATTCGGGAACTTGACCTCAGGATTTTTAAGCAGTTTGATATTTCCGTTTCCCTTAATGGTCAGTTTGATAGTAACGGCCTCATTCGCCTTTAGTTCTGTTTTATTTATATCCGAAGACATGGCGTAACTCCCAACCGCACCCGAAAACGAAGCCGGCTTACCGGTTGTCGGCAAGGATTTAACGTCTATTGTAACAGGCTGTGAGAAAACTTCCTTGGCCACATCCTGATAATCAAAAAAGCTATCAAAAAAGCTACGACTACGGCTCTGGTTCCGCACCCGCAATATCACCCGCACTTTTCCCCGGCCTATTTCAATCTTACCTGAACGCTGCGGATATAATACCGTTTGTTTCAGTACAACTGACTGATAATTCATTCCATTATAGTTTTCCAGTGTCCATTGGTGGTCTTTAAGTTCTATTTCCTGCGCCAAAAAGCCCTCAAACTCAGGAAATTTGACATCATCAACACTAAGTTGGCCATAGGCTGTATAAAGTTTAAACGTGACCAGAAAACCTTCCTGTTCATAGACACTCCGGTCGGAAATAATCATCCGCAAGAACAAATTTTCGCCAACATCCACAGACGAAGCCGGATTATTTTCGCCTCCTCCCCGTTGCTGGGGGCGCTGGCCTCCTCCACCCTGTTGTGCCTGCACCGCCTGATTGGGCGGCAACACTTTAATCGTTATCGCATTGGATTTATATTCCGAATTTCCGATTTTGACAGTAGCCGGCTCCAGTTCAAATGTTCCTTCTTTTTTCGGCATCAATATACAAGTATAAGTTGTTGTAATCGAACTTGTCCTTTTACCATTTATAATCTGCATACTGCCGCTCGTGGCAACACTTGGCCCCATTAACAGGTCAAAATTTTCCGTCAGCGACGGGGGTAACCGTAAATCTTTACTATTAGAAACATTCACCACATAAGCCAGTTGAAATTGCGACCCCATTGCCACCGCAGGCGGCGCCGATCCTCTGAATGTCACATCATCTGCTTTCACATGATGTGAAAACGCGACATACAACAATAGTATTAATAAGAAATTTATCTTTTTTTCCATATTCTTGTATAGTTATATTTTTTTTACTCTGTTTTCTCAGCCTGCTATCCTAAAAGTGAAATGCGTTTAAAATTGACAAAGCATAACCGGTATTTATGTAACCGGACTCCTCTGTTTGTCCCGGCTGTTTCTTCCCGGAAATACCGCAATCTGTTTACGAATTTACCACTGCTTTTCCTTTTTGCGGCTCTGCTGTTGCTGCATTTGCGCTTTTTTCACTTTCTCCTGCGTATCCTTTTCATCCTGCAAGAAAGCATCCAACATCTGCTGCGCGTTATCACGACTCATCTGTTCATTTTGTTGCTGTTCATCCTGCGTCTGCTGTTGCTCATTCTGCTGTTGTTGATCCTGTTGTTGTTCCTGATCCTGATTCTGCTGTTCCTGATCCTGGTTTTGCTGATCCTGCTGTTCCTGTTCTTTATCCTTATCCTGTTCCTGATCCTGATTTTGATCCTGTTGCTGTTGCTGCTGATCCTGCAACAACTTCTGGGCCAATGCAAGATTATAGCGGGTATCTTCATCTCCGGGATTCAACCGTAATGATTGTTTATACGCTTCCACACTCTTCTGGTATTCCTGACTTTTCATCCCGATATTCCCAAGGTTGTGGAAAACCTGCGCCAACCGTTCGACGTTTGCCATATCCTCATGTATCAAACGCTCCCCCTGCCCTGCAATAAGTTGGTACTGTTCGGCTGCTTCGGGATACTTTTCCTGTCTGTATAACGCATTACCCAGATTATAAATACCCTCTACGGAACGGGGATTTACTTCGATACTTTTCCGGTATGCAATTTCAGCTTCCGTATATTTATCTTTCTTATATTCCTTATTTCCGTTGCGCACGTTCTTTCGTTCCGCTTTCTGCGCGGCAACAGAACCGGTGCATAAGAAGAATACGGCTAATACGATACTTATTTTTCCTTTTACTTTCATCATATTCATCCTGTCAAAGAAGATTAAGAAAACAGTTTTACTTTTCGGAACAACCGGTTCTTACGTTCCGATGTGAGAAACTCCGCAACAAGAAGCACAAGGGCTATCCAGGCCAACGTCGGAAACTGCTCGTCATAATCCGAATAAACCTGACTCTCCACTTCCGATTTCGCCATTTTACCCAACTCATTCTGTAACGCTTTCAGTGCGGAATTTGTATTATCCGCCCGCACATAGATGCCTTGTCCCGCCTGTGCAATCTCTTGGCACATCGCTTCATTCAACTGTGTGATCACAACATTTCCGGCATTATCCTTCATATAATCATTATTACCTAAAGGTATCGGAGAGCCTTTTGTGATACCGATCCCTACAATATTCACTTTCACACCTTTTTCCGCAGCGCCTGCCGCTGCCTGTACTGCATTGCCTTCATGATTCTCACCGTCGGTAATCAACACAATCGTTTTACTGCTGTTTTCATCCGGCGTAAACGAACGCATGGCCAGATTGATAGCTGATTCGATAGCCGTTCCCTGCGTAGATATCATGGACGGATTAATGGATGAAAGAAACATTTTGGCCGATATGTAATCCGATGTAATAGGGATCTGTGTAAAAGCATCGCCGGCAAAAACGATCAGTCCTATTTTATCATTATTCAAATCATCGGTCAGTCGTGAAAGCATTTGTTTGGCTTTCTCCAGACGATTGGGCGTAATATCCTGCGCCAGCATGGAGTTAGAAACGTCCAGACAGATCATCACTTCTATCCCTTGACGCTTCACGGTTTCCAGTTTCGAACCGAACTGCGGACCTGCAATGATAAAGATGACGACCGTTATCGCGATAAACAGGATAAAATATTTCAACTGCCTGCGTTTAGGCGAAGCTTCCGGCATCAAGGCCGATAAAAGTTTCGGAGACCCGTATTTCCGAATGGCCTTTTTCCGTGCTCTTGCGATGTATATATAAAAAAGAAATAATACGGGAAGTATTAATAACAAATATAAGTATTCGGGATGTGCAAATCGAAACATAGCTTTTTACTTTTTACGGTATATTTCTCAACAACGTATTTCTCAATAATAACTCAAACAGTAACAGCGCAAAAACCAACAGGGCCAACGGCTTATATTCCTCTTGCTTTTTACTGTATTGCTGTACGCTTATCTTCGTTTTCTCCATTTGGTCGATCTCTTCATAGATCGACTTCAGGCTCGCATTATTCGTAGCGCGGAAATACTGCCCTCCGGTAATAGATGCAATCTGTTGGAGCGCAGGCTCATCAATATCAACCGGCACATTCTGGTATTTTATACCAAAAGGGGTAGAAAACGGATAAGGCGCTTCACCTCGTGTCCCTATGCCGATCGTATAAACACGCACCCCGAATGTCCGGGCAATCTCGGCAGCCGTAACCGGTGCGATCTCTCCCCTGTTATTCGAGCCGTCGGTCAGAAGAATGATAACACGCGATTTTGCCTGACTATCCTTTATACGGCTCACCGCATTGGCAAGTCCTACACCGATCGCCGTACCATCTTCTATCATTCCCATGTGAATATCCTTAAACAAGTTTAATAAGATCGCATGATCCGTTGTAAGCGGGCATTGCGTAAAACTTTCACCGGAAAATACCACAAGACCGATATTATCATTCGGACGGCCATTGATAAAAGCCGCCGCTACATTCTTTGCCGCTTCCAGGCGGTTTGGCTTGAGGTCTTCGGCCAACATACTGCCGGATATATCAATAGCCAGCATGATATCAATACCTTCCGCGCTTCTGTTTTCCCAACTGTTTGTCGACTGCGGACGCGCCAATATAATAATAATAAGCGCGACGGCCATCATTCGCAAAACAAAAGGCAAGTGACGTATGTAGACTTTCCAGGTCGTTGCTTTCGGTGTATCGAACGCCTGTATGGCAGAGATCTGCAAGCTTGCCTGTTTCTTCCGCATTCGGAGGATATACCACACGATAAGCGGAATCAGCAATAACAATAAATATAAATAATGTGGATTCGCAAATATCATGTGATTAATTAATTATTAGTCGGTTCATCATTTTGTTTTCTATTGACGCCTGTATCATCATTTTCCGCCGGCGGAGCCGTTGGGATCTCTACCCGTTTAGTCCGGTCAACGAATAAATTCGCATTAAACATACTCAATTCGTTTTCATCCGGTAACGGATGCAGTTTGGCGAATTTCACAAAATCAGACAATTGAAGGATCTGTTTCAGCAGATCATACACTTCCTTATTTCCCGGTTCTTCATTGCGCAACACATCCAGTATTTCGGATGACGTTTTTTCCATGACAGACGTACCGTAGCGCGAAGAGATATAGCGTCTTAACGTATCGCTGACCTCCGTATAATACTCTTTATTCCGTCCCTGTTGCCATAACTTCCGCTCGCGTATTTCTTTCAGTTCTTTCATCGCCTGCTCATGCGGCGGCAACTTCGGCGCATCTTCTACGACGGCGGATAGTTTCGGCCGTTTACGCATACGCTGGATAAAATATCCGACGACACATATCAGGAACAGTGTAAACAGGATTCCGTAGATGAGCGTATAATAATCGGCCAGCACAAACGGCGGACGCCATATATCCTTGATATCCTTAAACTCTTCCGGGTGCTCCAGATCGACGTCGGGCGACGACACTTTCAACGCTACCTGATCGGAATACAATGTATCACGGCCGTCAATCGCATAAAAAGGCGGAAGCAGATATAAGGAAGAATCAAATGATGTGATCCGTAAATCATACTTTATCGTCATACGGTTATTTTTTATATCCGTCGTATCCGGCGGCGTGATATACAGGACTTCGACCCCTTCCATCAGCATATTGCCCGGCAGAGGGATGATCAGTTGTTTATCTTTATCCGCCGTTACGCTCAGGTGAAGATCCGTCTGTTCGCCGATCATGATGTCCACTTCGTCTATATTCACATGGACAAGCGTCTGCTGCTGTGCATGTGTTTTCACTCCATGCAGGAGGGATGCAAAGAAGATTATCAGGAGATATAAAACAGGATATTTGCTCAAAATCATAAGTGTATTTAATTTCGTTTATGAAACAATGCCAGTAAAGATTTGACATAATCATCTTCCGTCCGTACGGAAACGGAATCCACACGACACTTTTTAAACGACCGGTTCATCTCTTCCTGACGACGGTTCCACCATTCGTTGTACATTTTCCGAATACTTGCAGAAGAACTGTCAATCCACCGTTCTTCTGCTGTTTCCGCATCTTTCATTTTGATCAATCCCACCGAAGGTAATTCTGTTTCACGACGGTCATAGACCTGTATCGCCACCACATCATGTTTACGGCCGGCGATAGTCAGCGCATCCGAATAATTTCCTTTATCTATAAAATCGGATATCAGGAACGTCGTACAACGTTTCTTTATCACATTGGTCAGATATTTCAACGCCTGCGAAATATTCGTATTTCTGTTCTCAGGTTGAAAATTAATCAACTCACGTATGATATACAAGATATGTTTACGTCCTTTCTGTGGTGGAATAAATTTCTCTATCTTGTCCGAGAAAAAGATAACGCCGATCTTGTCATTATTTTGTATAGCGGAGAAGGCAAGTGTCGCAGCAATTTCGGTCGTCATTTCATTTTTCATCATGTGAACGGAACCAAAATCTTTACTGCCCGACACATCAATCATCAGCACTACCGTCAACTCGCGTTCTTCTTCATACACTTTTACGTACGGGCGGGCATACCGGGCCGTCACATTCCAGTCGATATCGCGAATATCGTCGCCAAACTGATATTCGCGCACTTCGCTGAACGCCATACCGCGTCCTTTGAATGCCGAATGGTATTCGCCGGCAAAGATATTGCGGGACAATCCACGTGTCTTGATTTCTATCTTCCTTACTTTTTTTAAAAGTTCGTTCGTTTCCATTCTTTCGTTATCAAACGGTCAATTAACAGGACGCATGATCAAGGCACTTCTACTTTGTTCAATATCTCGCTGATGATTTCTTCGGACGTCAGGTTATTGGCTTCCGCTTCGTAACTCAGGCCGATACGGTGGCGCATCACATCATGACAAACGGCGCGCACATCTTCGGGAATCACATATCCGCGGCGTTTGATAAACGCATAGGCGCGCGCTGCCAGGGCAAGATTTATTGATGCACGTGGTGAAGCGGCAAACGCAATCATGTTTGTCAGATCGTTCAAACCATATTCGACCGGGAAGCGTGTTGCAAAAACGATATCCACAATATATTTTTCAATCTTTTCATCCAGATAAACCTCCCGCACGACTTTACGGGATTCCAGAATCTCTTTTACCGTAAGGATCGGTTTTATTTCTATATTTTCACCGGAAATATTCTGCCGGATGACCAGTTTTTCTTCCTCTTTCTTAGGATAGTTAATGATCACTTTCAACATGAAGCGGTCTACCTGCGCTTCCGGTAGCGGATACGTCCCTTCCTGTTCTATCGGATTCTGTGTCGCCATCACAAGAAAAGGTTCCGGCAGTTTATACGTAGTTTCTCCGATTGTCACCTGACGTTCCTGCATCGCTTCGAGCAAAGCGCTCTGTACCTTGGCAGGCGCACGGTTGATTTCATCCGCCAATATGAAATTTGCAAAGATTGGCCCCTGTTTTACGGTAAACTCTTCATTCTTCTGACTGTAAATCATCGTACCAATCACATCGGCCGGTAATAAATCGGGTGTAAACTGTACACGACTGTATTTCGCATCCACAAGTGATGCAAGCGTTTTAATGGCAAGCGTTTTTGCCAAACCGGGCACACCTTCCAGCAAGATATGTCCATCTGATAATAATCCGATAAGTAAGGATTCCACTAAATGTTTCTGACCTACGATTTGCTTTCCCATACCGGAAGTAATCATATTCACAAATGCACTGTCACTTTCAATCCGTTTGTTCAGTTCACGGATATCTACTGTCTCATTCATAAGATTAGTAAATTTATTGTTTATAATTATTCAAATGTTTCTTCATTGTCATTTTTGGACGCACAAAAATAGATATGTTAAATTTGAAAACTGAAATTTTGCTGTTAAATAATACTAACCAAAAAAGGCAATACCATACGATTTTGTTTAAATTAACAAAGAATATGCGACTTTATATTTTGTTGATCACTTATAGTCATCCCAATTATCCCATTTCAACAGTTCGGATTGCTTCCGCCGTGCTTTTTGCACAGACGTTTTATTTTTCGCATTTATACCGTATGTCTTAGGCTGCGGCAAACGGATTTCCGTACCGACAGGAATATTATTAAAGTCTTTTATACGGCTTTTATTATAATCATAAATATAGACCCAGAATACTTTATCTCCATAATGTTCCAGGGCAATCTGCGTCAGACTCGAACCGGCAGTCATACGGACACTCACCGGAATGTTTTTTTCGGATGAAGTATTTTTAGCTTGATTCGTAGTTGGTGCGGCGTTATTACTATTCTGTTGATTTTGTTTCGTGTTGGGTAATGACTTGTTTTTTTCTTCTATCGCCTGATTTGGTTTATCCGCCCGTTTTGGTTCAGGCTTGGTATTCTCCGGCGACGGCGCCAACCAGTCGATAACAGGCTTCTTTTCTCTTTTATTTTCCGCCGTATTTTTTGGGTCGGTTACCGGTTCCTCATTCACGGATTTTTCCGTAGATACAGACGTTATATCTTCATTGCCTTCCTGCCCTGACCCTTCATTTTCCTCCTGATCATCAACAACCCTTAACTCATCCGTTTCCAGCTCCGTATCAGACACACGACTCTCTCCGATCGGAAACGGAGCAGTTACCATATGATCCGTTTCCGAATCCGTTTGACTATTATTTACGACAGAAATAACATCCCGGTACGATTTATCCGAATTATAATGAAGAAAAGCGAATGTTCCGACACCCATACCTGCGGCGATAAAAAAAAGAAGCGACAAAAACCATAACCAGAGAGGTATTGTTTTTTTCTTCAACTTTTCGTCTACCGGCTTGTTATATTTCCCGGATTCCTGCACTGCATACTCTTCCGGCTCCTCGTTTTCACCCCGGCGCTGTTCATCTGCATCCACATAGGCCGCATCTTCTTCATCGTCTTTCGGATACATATTGACTTCTTCGTATTCATAATGAACGACGTCCACATTGTCCGCCATATTTGTAATTACAGGCCGAACAGACTCCGCTCCTTCGTACAGTTCTTCCTGATCAAAGATACGATCCTCTTCTTCCGTCGCCGGAAGCAAATAACCGTCCACCGAATCCTGCACCGGATGAACTTCCGTCGTCTTTCCGAAATAGATATTCTTTATTTCTTCGGGCAGATCTTCCGTTATTTCATCATCCAGCATGACCACCGGAAATTCCTGTTCCGTTTCCGTCGCCTTTTCCATATCGGACGACTGTTTATCAAACGATGATAGATCTTCCGTCGCCTCAATCGGCTCGAAAAATGCAAACGGACGATTGATCTGTTCTTTCAGATCTTTATCCGGGACAAACGAAAGTTTATGATGAGCAGGTATGACAAAACGTTCCCCGGTTTGTATATGTACGCTCTCACGTTCACGCACAAGCACAACTTTAAACGTTCCCAAGCCTATCACCTTCACATGTTTATTCTTTTCAATACCTTGTGCAATATAGGAGGACAGAATATCTATGAATTTTTCAGCGCGCTCTTTGTCCAGACCGGTTTGCATGGTCAGGATATCAGCTAAATTACGTGTTGAGAGGCGTTCATTCATTTTCATCTAATTTTTTCAGATATGTTTTCCATAATGTAGCAGGTTTATAAACGGGCGTCAGTTTGGGCGGAATGAGGTATCGTTTTCCGTTTGTCGGATTAACGGATATACGCTCCGCTTTCTTTTTAGCCTCAAACTGCCCAAGGCCGGAAATATTTACGCTTCCACCATTCGAAAGGGTATCCCCCATCAACAGAAAAAGCGTTGACAACGTATCCACCACTTCCTGGGGGGACATATCCATTTCGTTGGATAATGCGGTAACTAATTCGACATCTTTCATATTAAATAGAACATTTGCTGCGTTATTTCGTTGCAAATGTAATCTAATATTTATAATTCACAAAAAAAAAGTAACATGTTTTTGACCAAACAACTAAATTTTCGAACAAAACTTATATTTTTCCATATAAATCAAAGATATCGGCCTTTTCTATCCGTATTTTATAAAATTTTCCGGCACACAATCGTTTTTCACTTTTTATCAGTACTTCCGGGTCTACTTCCGGCGAATCAAACTCGGTACGTCCTACATAATAATCTCCTTCCTTACGGTCGATAATCGTTTTCATCACTTTTCCGACCTTTGCTTCATTTATTTCGGCCGCAATGGATTGCTGTACATTCATCAGTGTATCCAGCCTTCTTTGCTTTATTTTTTCAGGAACATCATCCTGATAATGAAGAAAAGAATAGCTACCGGCCTCATGACTGTAGGCAAAAGCCCCCATTCGTTCGAAGCGCATCTCTTCAACAAAGGCCGTCAATTCGTCAAAATCATCCTCCGTTTCACCGGGATGCCCCACCATAAACGTCGTACGGAGATGTATGCCCGGAACCTCTTCCCGTATCCGTTCTATCAATTCATAAGTTTGCCGGCGTGTAATCTTCCGTTTCATATATTTCAGCACTCTGTCGCTAACATGTTGCAGGGCAATATCCAGATAATTGCAGACATTATCACGTTCGTGCATGACACGGAGCAGATCATAAGGAAAACGTGTCGGATAAGCGTAATGAAGGCGTATCCATTCGATCCCCGGAATATCAGCCAGGCGTTCGGTCAGTTTCGGCAAAGCCAGGCGTCCATACAGATCAAGGCCGTAATACGTCAGATCCTGCGCAATCACCTGCAATTCCTTAACGCCTTTTCCGGCAAGCAATTCTGCTTCGGAAACAATTTCATCTATCGGCCGTGATTTATATTTCCCCGTAATGACGGGTATCACACAATAGGAGCACCGGCGGTTACATCCTTCTGCTATTTTCAGATACGCATAATGAGATGGCGTCGACAGGATCCGGTCATTTGCCGAATCCCGGTAATAAACTTTCCCGATATCTTCCAATACGCTTTTCCAGTTAAATTTCCCGTAAAAACGGTCTACTCCGGTTATCTCATGTTGCAAATCCTGCATAAAACGTTCGGACAGACATCCCATTACAAACAATTTTCCAATACGTCCCTGCCTTTTCGCCTCTTCCAGATCCAGGATCATATTGATTGATTCTTCCTGTGCAGCCCCGATAAATCCGCATGTATTCACGACCACGATTTCACCGTTTATTTTATCCGGGTCGTGCGCCACGGTATAACCGTTCGCTTTCAACTGACACATCAATTGTTCCGAATCAATAAGATTTTTGGAACAACCGAGCGTTATAATATCAACTTTGTTTTTTCGCATGTTTCGGACAAGATCATTCGCCGAATAAGGAGTTTACAAATTCCGCCCGTCTGAACATCTGCAAATCTTCTATTTTCTCTCCGAGTCCGATGTATTTGACGGGAATGTGGAACTGATCCGAGATACCGATAACCACTCCGCCCTTCGCCGTACCGTCGAGCTTGGTAATAGCCAGCGCATTCACTTCGGTAGCAGCCGTAAACTGCTTCGCCTGCTCAAACGCATTCTGCCCCGTCGATCCGTCAAGAACCAATAAAACTTCATGCGGAGCATCCGGTATCACTTTCTTCATTACATTTTTTATCTTCGTCAACTCATTCATCAAGTTCACCTTATTATGAAGGCGTCCCGCAGTATCTATGATGACGACGTCCGCATTATTAGCTTTCGCAGAATTTAATGTATCAAAAGCAACGGAAGCCGGATCGGATCCCATTTTTTGCTTCACGACAGGCGCTCCTGCGCGTTCACCCCATGCGACCAGTTGTTCCACAGCTGCTGCACGGAATGTATCCGCAGCCCCCAGATAGACATTGAAGCCGTTCTGCCTGAACTGGTACGCCAGTTTACCGATTGTCGTCGTTTTCCCGACCCCATTTACGCCAACCACCATGATCACATAAGGTCTGGCGCTATCGGTTAGGGCAAAGTTTTCGGCATCCTGAGAATTATTTTCCATTAACAGGGCGGCAATCTCTTCGCGGAGCAGTCCGGTCAACTCATTCGTCGTAACATACTTATCCGTAGCCGCCCGCTTCTCTATACGTTTAATAATCTTCAATGTAGTTTCCACACCCACATCAGACATGATCAAGACCTCTTCCAAATCATCAAGAACCGCATCATCCACCCTACTCTTTCCAACAATAGCATGTGTTATTTTGGAAAAAACACGCTCTTTAGTCTTAGACAATCCTTTGTCCAGCGTTTCTTTTTTTTCTTTATTAAAAAATCCGAATATCCCCATTCGACAGTAGTC
>JAIRKN010000061.1 GCA_031260095.1 Tannerella sp.
ATTATTATCATCGCTTCATGTTTTTGTTTTTCATGCAGCAATGACACGGTCTACAATAAATTTCAACCCGTACGGGGCAAAGCCTGGGATAAAGAATCCGAATATTATTTCAGGTTTGAGATAAAGGATCGTACCATCCCCTATCACGTCAGGATACAGGTGCGTAATAACAATACGTACCGGTATCAGAACCTGTGGCTATTATGTGAAGAAGAACAGCCTGACGGTACGGTTTTTAGAGATACATTGGAGTGTATGCTTGCCGATGATTTCGGAAAATGGGCCGGTAATGGCGTCACGCTTTACCAAAGTGAATTTCCGTTGCGCAGTAATTACCATTTTCCGGATACGGGCGCCTATACGCTCAACATACGTCATGGTATGCGCGATGACCTTCTGAAAGGAATCGAAGATATCGGACTGTTTATCCTTAAATCCACCGCCCAATAGTTATGCCGAGTACAATATAAAATACGTTCGATTCGCCGTTCTTTTACAATCGACCATTTTGAATAAAAAAAGACTGATACTTCTCAGTGAAGAAGCGTATCGTTATTCATTCATAAAATTTTAAAGAGAGAAATATTTCAGGTGAAACGGATTATTCGCCGGTTTATGCTGAGCGCATGATGGGGGCGGATATAAAAACATGTGCAATGGAAGATTATTTAAGCGAACTTAACGATAGCCAGCGGGACGCTGTTTTGTATGATGACGGCCCTTCGTTAGTAGTGGCGGGTGCAGGTTCGGGAAAGACGCGCGTACTGACCTGTAAAATTGCACATCTTTTACAGAACGGTTATCAGCCTCATACTGTACTGGCGCTTACGTTTACGAATAAAGCAGCCCGTGAAATGAAGCGGCGTATCGCATCCGTTACGGACAAATATATTACCCGCTATTTGTGGATGGGGACTTTCCATTCCATTTTTTATCGTATCCTGCGCCGTGAATCGGATCGTATCGGTTTCCCTTCCGATTTTACGATTTATGATTCTACCGATTCGAAGAATCTGATAAAAACGATTATAAAAGAGATGCAGCTTGATGATAAAATTTATCGTCCGGACATGATTCAAAGCCGTATATCCAATGCGAAGAATGCGTTGGTAACATGTAATGCGTATGATCGAAACCAGGAATTGCTCTCTTATGACAACCTGTCGAAAACGCCGAGGACGAACGAAATCTACAGGCGCTATCAGAATCGTTGTGTTAAAGCGGGTGTAATGGATTTTGACGAAATACTGTTACAGACGAATATTCTTTTCCGCGATCATCCGGACGTTCTGGCCAAATACAGGGAACAGTTCCGGTATGTTCTGGTCGACGAGTATCAGGATACGAATTTTGCGCAGCATCTGATCGTAGTGCGTCTTTGTGAAAAACATCAGCATATTTTCGTCGTTGGGGACGATGCACAGAGTATCTATTCATTTCGTGGCGCCAATATTGATAACATGTTGCGTTTTAAAGATCATTACCCGGCATGTAAGATCTTTAAACTGGAACGGAACTACCGTTCTACACAAAACATCGTAAATGCGGCAAACAGCCTGATTGCTAAGAATAAGGAACAGATCAGGAAAACGATTTTCTCGGAGAATGAAAAAGGCAGTAAGGTCGCCGTTATATCTTCCTATTCCGATTACGAGGAAGCCTATCTTGTGTCTACCGGGATAATTGATATGATGCGGGATAAAGGATATTCATATTCCGATTTTGCGATTCTTTACCGCACGAATGCCCAATCACGTGTACTGGAGGAAGCGATGCGTAAACGTTTGATCAAGTATAGAATTTATGGTTCCCAATCTTTTTACCAGCGTAAAGAAATAAAAGATGTGATTGCCTATTTTCGTGTAATTGTCAATCCTTCCGATGAAGAATCCATTAAACGGATCATCAATTATCCGGCGCGTGGCATTGGAAATACGACCATAGATAAACTGCAGAAGGCGGCGGTTGCGGCCGGTGTAAGTTTATGGGAAGTGATTGCTTCGCCGTTGGAGTATGCTGTTGCAATCAATAAGGGAACGGCGGCTAAACTTCAGGATTTCCGCCTGATGATGGAAGATTTTCGGGAAAACAATCAAAGAATGCCGGTCGTCGAACTGGTAGAATATGTAACCAAACGGAGCGGTATCGCCGGTATTCTTTTCCAGGATACATCCGTAGAGGGAATCAGCCGGCAGGAAAATGTGCAGGAACTTTTGAATGCGATCCATGAATTTGTTTCCATCAGACAGGAAGAAGGTTCGGAGAATATCTCACTGGCGGACTTCCTGACGGAAATTTCACTGATGACGGATCAGGACAATGAAAAAGATGAAAATGCGGATCTGGTAACATTGATGACGGTTCATGCGGCAAAAGGCCTTGAATTTAAAAACGTCTTTATTGTCGGAATGGAGAACGACTTATTTCCTTCCCAACGTTCAATGGATAATCCGCGTGCGATCGAAGAAGAACGTCGTTTATTTTATGTTGCCATCACACGCGCCAAAGAGAATTGTATCATTACATACGCGAAAAACCGCTATCGCAATGGAAAGAGTAATACGGCTACGCCCAGTTTTTTCATTAAAGATATTGACAGTAAATACCTTCTTTTTCCGTCTGATATTGAGTTGCCGCTTCAAAGCGGAAGCTTTTCACGGAATCGTAATGAAGGGCGGAAAGCATACATAACCTTCGGCCGAAATCCGGCATGGGATGCTGAAACCTCCTGGTCCGGAACTTCGGATAAAAACAACTCATACGAAGAATCGTCTGCCGGAACATCAACAGGAGCGCGCCGGCAATCCGTAGCGCCGTTGGACACGTCCGGTTATACATGTATAAAAAACACGAAAACCGGGATAACCGATCCTGCTGAAAAAGTGAATACGCCGGAGGCTCTTACGGTGGGTGACAAAGTGCTGCATAAACTTTTCGGAGAGGGCGAAGTGATCGAACTCGAAGGAACGGGAGGAAATGCCAGAGTAACCATAAAATTTAAAAATGCAGGAGAGAAGAAATTACTCCTCAAATTTGCAAAATTAATTATTCGTGATGAGTAAATTCAGTAATCGAACACAGACGCTTCGGCGGAGATTTCTGTTGAGAGAACGAATAAATATTAAATGATTAAAATATGAACAACATCCCTTCCCCATGTTATATAATAGAAGAATCGTCACTTCGGAAGAATCTCAGACGGATAAAAAGCATAAGTGAACGTGCGGGAGCAGACATTATTTTGGCCTTCAAGGCGTATGCTTTATGGAAATCATTTCCTGTATTCAGGGAGTACGGGTTTGCTTCTACGGCAAGTTCCGTAAATGAGGCGCAACTGGCCGTAGAAGAGATGGGTAGTTTGGCGCATACCTGTTCGCCGGCTTATACGGAAGAAAACTTTCCTGTTTTTATGAACAACAGCAGTCATATCACCTTCAACTCATTATCCCAGTTTAACCGGTTTTATCCGCAGATTGCCGCTTCGGATCATAAGATTTCATGTGGTCTGCGTATTAACCCCGAATACTCGGAAGTCGGAACGGCTCTGTATAACCCGTGCGCCCCCGGTTCGCGGATGGGCATAACGGCCTGTCATCTGGGAGATACATTACCGGAAGGAGTAGAGGGATTCCATTTTCATACATTGTGCGAATCGACTTCATACGATCTGGAAAAAACACTCGAAGTCATAGAGGCGCGTTTCGGCCGTTTTCTGAAACAATTGAAATGGCTTAATATGGGAGGGGGGCATCTGATGACCCGGAAAGATTATGACACGGAGCATCTGGTTTCATTATTAAAATCGTTCGGGGCTAAACATCCGGATCTTAAGATCATACTGGAACCCGGAAGCGCATTTGCCTGGCAAACCGGATACCTGCTGACTACCGTGGTGGATATTGTAGAAAACGGCGGTATCAAAACGGCGATTATCGACGCATCTTTTTCATGCCACATGCCGGACTGCCTGGAAATGCC
>JAIRKN010000218.1 GCA_031260095.1 Tannerella sp.
CAACCACTGCAACCCAATCGAACCGACCCCTTCAAAGCCGCCCGGTTTCGTACGCGGCTTCCATACGCCCGCCCTGAAAATTTTAATTTCCTTTGAAGCCAGCGCTTTCGCCGTATTCAACACCTGTTCTTCTGTCTCCGCACTACACGGGCCGGCGATCACCAACGGACGCTTTTCATCCATACCCGGCAATAAAATTGACTGTAATTCCAAATTTTTCATATCCTTTATATATATATTTTTTCGCTATTATGAATTTCTTACAACGCAAAAGTCTCTTCACTCTCGCTAAGGGTGCATTGTTTTATTCTTTCTATCGCTTTTTCCAGCACATGTTCCTTACAACATAGCGAGATCCTGATATACCGGTCGCCTGCGCTTCCGAATATAAAGCCGGGTGTTATAAAAACACGGGCTTCATAGAGTATTTTATCCGCCAGGGCCTCGCCGCTTTCCAAATGATCCGGGATCCTGCCCCACAGAAACATACCGACCTGCCTCTCTTCATATACACATCCTAACGTTTCCATTATTTGTCCGGCCAACTCACGGCGCTTCCGGTAAATACCGTTCATTCCGTCATACCAGTCCTTACCGGCTTTCAGCGCCTCGACGACGGCCGACTGCATAGGTCTGAACTGACCGGAGTCAATATTACTCTTCACGCGGAGGATCCATTGTACAAACTGTGCATTCGAGGCAAGCATCGCCATACGCCACCCGGGCATATTATGTGATTTACTCATTGAATTTAGCTCTATACAGATCTCTTTCGCGCCCGGAACACTCAGTATGCTCTGCGGATTTTCATTGAGGATGAAGCTATACGGATTATCATTGCATATAACGATTCCATGATTCATGCCGAAGTCAACCAGATTTTCATATAATCCGGCGTTTGCATCCGCGCCGGTAGGCATATTGGGATAGTTTACCCACATCAGTTTAACCGCCGGCTTTCCACTTCGCCGTCTTTCTGTAAGCAAATGTTCCAGTTCCCCGAAATCAGGATACCAGCCGTTTTTTTCATCCAGATGATAGGCGACAATATCTGCGTCCACCAATCTACTCACAGATGTATAAGTAGGATATCCCGGATTCGGAACCAGCACACCATCCCCCGGATTCAGGAATGCCATAGATATATGCAATATACCCTCTTTTGAACCGATCAGCGGCTGTATTTCCGTTTTCGGATCGAGCGTTACGCCGTACCATTTGTGATACCATGATGCAAATCCCTCCCGTAAGGCAGGTATACCTGTATAGGGCTGATAACCGTGTACATCCTCCTTTTGTATTTCAGTACGGAAAGTCGCGATCACCTGTTCCGACGGAGGCATATCCGGGCTTCCGATCCCCAGGTTGATAATGTCTTTGCCGGCAACATTCATTTCCGCGATCTCTTTCAGTTTCTTCGAGAAATAATACTCCCCGACACTACCGGTGCGACCGGCAGGACAGATATTATATACTTTGCCGTCCTTCTGCATATTCGCCTAATATTTTCAGATCTTTTGTTAATGGAATGATCGCATCCAACGCTTGCTTATACCGGGTATAATCCGAATACGTCAGATTGATATAAAACAAATACTCCCACTCCCGGCCGATGATAGGAAGCGACTGGATTTTAGTCAGATTCATATCATAAAAGGACAGAATGGTCAATACTTTCGAGAGGCTTCCGGCCGTATGGGGTAAGGCGAAGACAAGGGATGTTTTATTCTTTTTCACACCCTGCATGATCTCTTCCACATTCCACTTGTTGGCAATCACCAGGAAACGGGTAAAATTACGGTTATTTGTTTCGATCCCTTCCGCCAGTACTTCCAGTCCGTATATTCCGGCGGCGGTTTTACCGCAAATGGCCGCATGTCCGCACAGTTTATTTTCTGCAATCCATTTCGCGCTCATCGCCGTATCTTCTTTCTCGACCACTTTAATGCCGGGGAGTGTTTCCAGATATTCGGCACACTGCATCAAAGCGATAGGATGCGAGTTCACTTCTTTCACATCCCGCAGGGCCGTCCCCGGCAACGCCGCCAGCGAATGGGATATGCGCAGTTTATATTCGCCTATTATGGAACATTCGCTCTGCCGGATCAGCTCATGATTCTGCAACAGGCTTCCGGCTATCGTATTTTCTATCGCCATCAGGCCGATCACCGACGTATCATCGCGTATCTGCTGAATAACATCCCGGAATGAATGACATCCGATAATTTCCATTTCTTCTCCCTCAAAATAGTGGTGGGCCGCCACGTCATGATACGATCCCAAAATTCCCTGAATTGCTACTTTTTTCATTTTCTATCATTTGTTTTTAATTTACATCGAGGCATTCATAAAAAAAAGTCCCACCGTCTTACGGCAGGACTTTTATATTTCGTATGTCTTTCGCTTGGATCATTAATACATATAAAATTCCTGCCTTCACTGACTAAAGTAAAAGTAAAAATAAAAATATGTATCAAAAGAAGTTTTCATTTCCCAAGCATTTTCGGTTACAAAAGTACAGACTTTTTTCAGATTTCCAAA
>JAIRKN010000278.1 GCA_031260095.1 Tannerella sp.
GAAGTGGACAAGGTTTATAATCTTGCATGTCCTGCATCTCCGGTATATTATCAGTATAATCCGATTAAGACCCTTAAAACCTCCATATACGGTGCATTGAACATGCTCGGACTGGCAAAGCGCGTAGATGCAAAGATCCTACATGCGTCGACCAGTGAAGTGTATGGCGATCCGGCAATCCACCCGCAGGTTGAATCATACTGGGGCAACGTCAATCCGATCGGGATCCGCTCCTGTTATGATGAAGGAAAACGCGCGGCCGAAACACTTTGCATGGATTATCATCGCCAACATAATATACGGATAAAAATAATCCGTATTTTTAATACTTACGGCCCGCGAATGGACAGGAATGATGGACGTGTGGTTTCTAACTTTATCGTCCAGGCGCTGACGGGGAAAAATATTACGATCTACGGAGAGGGAAAGCAAACACGCAGTTTCCAATATATTGATGACCTTGTGGAAGGGATGATCCGGATGATGAACACAGGGGATGATTTTACCGGGCCGGTCAATATCGGTAATCCCGGAGAATTTTCTATGCTCGAACTGGCTCATGAGGTGATACGTCTGACAGGCTCCGGTTCTAAAATCATTTTCGAGCCATTACCACAGGACGACCCGAAACAGCGTCAACCGGATATATCCCTGGCTTTTGAAAAACTGGACGGCTGGAAGCCCTCCGTGAAACTGGAAGACGGATTGAAGAAAACAATCGCATATTTTGATGAGTTGCTTGGGAAAGGAAAATAAATAACCGGTGGATATTCAGGAGATAAAATCCCTATATACGACTCACCCGCACGTAAACGCGGTTATCTCGTTACTGGAAAAGAATAACGCGGCGAACATCCTTTTATCCGGCTTGAACGGCTCAAGCCAAGCCGTCGTGATCGCCTCTGTTTTTGGAAGAAAAGGAGGTGTTTTTTTATGTATACAAAATGATGCGGAAGACGCGGGGTATTTTTATAATGATCTTATGCAAGTGATGAATGGAGAAAATGTTTATTTTTTCCCGTCCGCTTACCATCGGCATATAAAGTACGGCCATACGGATCCTGCCAATGAAATATTACGCACGGAGGCGCTTGGCCTGTTACAGACCCCTTCCCCCTCCTGCCTGATCGTTACCTACCCGGATGCGGTGGCCGAAAAGGTTTTATCCAAAGCCGTACTAAAAGAGAATACACTCACGATCCACACCGGCGAGAAAATAGACCCGACGTTCGTCTCCGATATACTCGACCATTACGGATTTGAACAGACAGACTATGTTTATGAACCCGGACAATATGCCATACGCGGAAGTATTGTTGATATCTTTTCATTCTCAAACGAGTATCCTTTCCGCGTTGACTTCTTCGGGAATGAGGTGGAGACGATACGGCGTTTTGAAGTGGAAACACAGCTTTCCAAAGACAAGCTGAAAGAAATCCATATCATACCGGAAATAAGTAAACATACCGATCCGGATGCTTCCCTGTTTGACGCACTGCCTGAAAATACATACCTTATATCTAAGGATATGGAATGGTGTAAAGAGCGTATTGGGGGCTTGTGGGACGAAATACCGGTTAACCGTGACAAAAATGGTTTTACCGGTACGGAAGCTATGAGGAAAAAACTGATCACGGCGAAAACGTTTGTGAAATCCGTCGCCCGGCTTCATCAAATTCATTTCCATGCGAAAAAAAGCAAGACAGACGCCGTCATATCATTCGATACGTCCCCGCAACCGCTGTTCCAGAAGAACTTTGAGATGGTAAGCAAATCATTTAAAAAACATATCGCACAGGGATACACTCTTTATCTGCTGACCGACAGCAGTAAGCAGGCCGAACGGATTCGTGATATTTTCAGCGACCGGGGCGACAATATCCCCTTTACGACCGTCAATCATACACTACACGAAGGGTTTGCGGATCATACGCTCAAACTGTGCTTCTCCACCGATCACCAGATCTTCGGCCGTTTTCATAAATATAACCTGAAAAGCGACAAGGTGAGAAGCGGGAAGATTACGCTGTCATTAAAAGAATTAAACCAGTTTACGACCGGCGATTATATCGTACATATTGACCACGGCATCGGACAATTCGGAGGACTCGTGCGCACGGATGTAACCGGGAAAGTGCAGGAAGCCGTCAAATTGATTTTCAAGAATAACGACCTCCTTTTCGTCAGTATCCATTCACTGCACAAACTTTCCAAATATAAAGGGAAAGACGGCGAGCCGCCCACTCTGAACAAACTTGGAGCCGGCGCGTGGGAAAAGATGAAGGAGCGCACGAAGAAAAAAGTAAAAGATATTGCCCGTGATCTCATCAAATTATACGCACAAAGAAAAAACGAGAAAGGTTTCGCTTTTAGTCCCGACAGTTTTATGCAGGACGAACTGGAGGCCGGCTTTATGTACGAAGATACGCCCGACCAACTGAAAGCGACAATGGAGGTAAAAGCCGATATGGAAAACGAACGCCCAATGGATCGCCTGGTGTGCGGAGACGTCGGATTCGGGAAAACCGAAGTTTCTATTCGCGCGGCATTCAAAGCGGCGGCAGATAATAAACAGGTAGCCGTGCTGGTACCGACCACTGTCCTGGCATTTCAGCATTACCAAACGTTTAAGGAGAGACTGAAAGATTTTCCCTGTACGATTGATTATATCAGCCGGGCACGTACCGACAGCGATAATAAAAAGATCCTGGAACGCCTCAGGAACGGAGAAATTGATATCCTGATCGGTACGCACCGGTTAGTAAGCCGGGATGTGGTGTTCAAAGATCTGGGATTACTCATCATTGATGAAGAACAAAAATTCGGGGTGTCGGTGAAAGAAAAACTCCGTCAGATGAAAACGAATATTGATACTTTGACGATGACGGCTACACCTATACCCCGTACACTGCAATTCTCCCTAATGGGCGCACGCGATCTGAGTAATATCCGTACTCCGCCCCCTAACCGGTATCCGATACAGACGGAGATAGAACAGTTTAATACGGATATCATACGTGAAGCGATTGAGTTTGAGATGAGCCGTAACGGACAGGTCTTTTTTATACATAACAAGATAAAGAATATCTACGAAATAGAAGATCTGATCCGTCGCGAGGTGCCGGATGTGCGTATCGCAATCGGACACGGACAAATGAACGCTGAAAAGTTGGAGAAGGTACTTCTTGATTTTGTCAATTATGAATATGATGTACTGATATCTACTACTATCATAGAGAACGGGATAGATGTTTCGAATGCCAATACGATCATTATTAATAACGCAAACCGGTTTGGGTTGTCGGAACTCCACCAACTGCGCGGACGGGTCGGACGAAGCAACCGGAAAGCATTCTGTTATCTGCTTTCCCCTCCACTCTCAAGCATTAC
>JAIRKN010000022.1 GCA_031260095.1 Tannerella sp.
AAAACCTGCGGCGTTTGTACGATACAAATGCGGTTGCGGTCAAACGGACGACTACGACCGTCCCGGTCTATTTCACGAACCGATTCAATCATGGAAACAACCGGTATAGCCGCGCCAAAAGCTTCGGCGACCGTGAAACAGGAAGAAATAATGTCCTGTGCGACAAATGGACGAACTCCGTCGTGCACGGCGATAAGGCCCTTTTCTTCTGCTTCGTTCAACCCGTTTTTTACCGAATGAAAACGAGTGTCGCCTCCGTAAACAATACGATGAGGAATGGCGCAATGAAGTTCTTTACACAGCATGTTCCAATAGGCGGCATGATCTTCCGGTATGACCAGCAATATATCCGCATGGGCATCCCATTTATAAAAAACGTCTAACGTATACATCAGTACAGGCTTTCCGTGCAATGGGACAAACTGTTTCGGCCATTCGCCTCCCATGCGCAACCCCCTGCCTCCTGCAACGATTATAACCGTACGCTTCATATTTTTTACTTCATTCTATCTTATAATAGGCCATTACGTATCCAGTTCTTCCAGAATCTTTTTAACATCTTCGTCTGCTTTGAAGAGTTTTTCTTTACAAAGTTTGATCAGGCGTGTCGCTTCTTTCACTTTTTCCGAAAGCACATCTACATCAAGCTCCCCTTTCTCAATATCTTCAACAATGGTTCGCAATTTCTCCACCGCTTCATTATAAGTTTCTTTCTTTTCCATAATTTATTTTATAATTTTCCCTTTCTTTTCCCCGTCGGCGAACTTTACCGTTATCTCATCCCCTGCCGACAAATCCGCCGCATGTTTTACGATCTTCCCGTCTTTCACCGTCAGTGTATAACCACGTTTCAGAATATATTCCGGGGATACCATTTTTATATATTGCTCCTGCAACTCCGTTTCCCGGCGATGACCGGAAATAATCGTGTCAAAAACACTTCGAAGACGCAAAGGCATCCCGTCAATAAATGTTTTGTGTTTTGAGAGCGTGGCATCAATTGCACGCTGAACACGCGGTAAGATTTCATCCAGATTTTCCGAATGGTGACGGATCCATTGCGGCAATACCGATAAATGTACAGTCATTGCATGTAACCGGTTACGATGCTTTTCGACAAGTCCGGTAACTATCACCGGGAATCTTGTCGCAAGTATTTGTATCACCGCTCTTTCCTCTGTGATACGTTTCGTCGCTTCGGCGCATATCCTGTTTTCCAGATCCTGTAATTGTTCCGCTTCCCTGCTCATACATTCAATCAGAAAGGAAGCGACGGCTGTCGGCGTCTTCATCCGCGTATGAGCCACCATATCAACAACCGTATCATCCCGCTCATGGCCAATGCCCGTGACAACCGGTAGAGGAAATTGCGCGCAATTAGCCGCCAAAAGATAGGAATCAAAACAGCTAAGCTCGGACGCCGACCCACCTCCCCGGATAATCACCACTACGTCAAAAATATCCGCATACGGGAAGATCCGGTCTAATGCGTCAATAATACTCTCTTCCGTCTTTTCTCCCTGCATAATGGCCGGGAAAAGTTTTGTATAAAAAGGAAAGCCCCCTTTATTGTGAAGGAGTTGATCTGTAAAATCTTCATACCCGGCTGCTGTCGGAGAAGTAATAACCGCAATACGCCGGGGCAATGAAGGAAACGGCAATTCTTTATTTAATTCGAAGATTCCTTCCTCCTGCAACCGGCGGATGATTTCTCTCCGCTTCTTAACCAAATCCCCTAATGTATAAGAAGGGTCGATATTGTGCACACGCAAGCTGTATCCATACAACTCGTGAAACGTGACCGAAACATTCACCAACACTTTCAGTCCCGACCTGAATGTCTGTCCCGTTTCCTGTTCAAAATACGGTCTAAGCATCTGATAAGTTCTTGCCCATATCGTTCCGCGGGATTTCGCCACGATTTGTCCTGAGAATTCGTCTTTATCAATGAATTCAAGATAACAATGACCGGACGAAGCATTTACACGTACATCACTTGTTTCGGCACGTACCCAGTAATTCTCGGGAAGCGCATTGCTTATAGCCTCCCGGACAAGCAGATTCAGTTCCGAAAGCGACATCGCTTCATGAGGATTGTTCTCAAAATCCGCTTTAAAAGTTTCGTAGAGCATCACTGTTCGCTTTGTTATATGCGTTAAACATATCGGGGACGCCGTATCCCGTCTGAGCATCCGGTTGCTGATACTGATCGGAAGATTCTTTTATAAGTTTTATCAATTCGGTATTTTTCAGAAGAGGAAAGGCCTGCCACAAACAGGCCGTCAAACCGGCTACGGTCGGAGCGGAAAACGAAGTTCCGTTCGTGTATTCAACCTGACCGGCAGATCCGATCACACTCACACGTGTACCCAATGCCACTACATCCGGCTTGATACGATAATCAGCCGTCATACCGACAGAACTGAATGAACTTTTCTCTTTATCGGAAGTAATACTGCCCACCGTCAGGACGTCAGGAGCATCTGCCGGAAAGGTGATCTTTTCCCAGTCATTATTGCCTGCATTACCGGCGCTGCTGACTACCAACATTCCCTTTTTTGCCGCCATATCCGCAACGCGACTGATAAAAGCGGTCTGTCCGTTCAAATCATTCCGGGTATAATAATCCGCTATACTGTCAAAACGAAAGTAACCCAAAGAAGAGGAGATAATATCCATCCCGATACTATCTGCATATTCGACGGCTGCGGCCCAAAGATCTTCCTCCAGAGGATATTCGCCCCGTGTATCTTCGCTTTTAATCAATAAAAATGAAGCATCGGGAGCGGAACCGATCATAACTCCCGGCAGATTCGCCGCGATACACGATAATACTTTCGTCCCGTGGTTATCCTCACAAAAAACGCTGCGACCGGGAAATGTTACATTATAAGCGCCCAGCAAATTCATAGAAGAAAAGGCCTCTATCCGGTCTGCATTCATAAATCCGGCGTCTATCACCGCAATCCGCAACCCTTTACCGCGATAACCGGCAGCATGTAAACGCAAACCGTTAAGCATCCCCAACTGATTTTCCGCATAACCATACGAATTTTCAAGCCGTTCATCTGTTGATGTAAAAACAGAAGTATCCTCTTCGGAACAGGGATAAACATCTTGCCGGCCCGTTCCATTCCATACACATTTCAACGAATCGACAAACGGGATGGCCTTCAATCGCTCTGCAACCGTACTGTCCCGGCTCTCGACGACCACCGTTTTCATCCATTTGCTCTGTACAACAGGAGAAACTCCCGTAGCCACCAGTTCGTCAATATAAGTCTGAGAAACCGGAAAATCGGTGTCGTCAACAAATACTTCCCGCAACATCCGTCGCTCGACGGATTCAGGAGATAAAAAGGCCTCCGGCGAAGAGATCCTGAAAGACGTCTTGCCTTTGTCTTTCAGATAAACACGAAAGCAATAACTTTTGTTTGCAGACATACAAACGGCCGT
>JAIRKN010000204.1 GCA_031260095.1 Tannerella sp.
GATATTACCATGTGAAAGTATGTTCATATATGGATCTGTTTCCACATCTGTCTGTAATGGAAAGTTTTAGACGGTGATAACCGGGGGGTAGCCTTTCGCTGTCAAAGTCGTATGTCAGCAGCGCCTTTTTGCCGTCAAAGCAGAACAGGGCGTACCGGCCGTCAATCTCTCCCCGGTAGGTGGATATGCCGCTCAGATCGTCGGTGATACGGATTTTAATTTGTTTTCTTTCCTGCCATTTGCCGGGGTCAACGGGAGTGATTACAGGTGGTTTTATATCATAAGCAATGGTGTAATCCCCTAATTCGCTTATTTCGGCGTCGATCCATCCATCCCGGAACGTCCCCCCGATCCACGAACGTTGCCCGTTGTGACCCATTCTTACAATACCTAACTGTTCGTTCATGATTGATTCGTAAGCGCTGTCAATATGAATGGAAAGCTGTGCCGGACGGTGGAGCGGTACCGGTGTTTGATGCAGGGTATGAAGAGTTGATTTATATCCTTTTAAAGAAGATGCGTTATAATACATGCAGAGATTGCCGTACAGACTATTTCGCGGAATGTTAAGGCGGATGCCTTTTGATGCGAATATATTGTAGTCATACCATCTCATCCGGTGTGTTCCGGCTGTGTCTGCCGGTTGTATCTCCTGTTTTTTCCCTTTTATCGGGATGGAAACCGGGCAAGCATTACCGTATAAATCCGAAAGCGTAATCATTACATGATAGATGCGTTCTTCATCTATTTGGATCATTCCGGAGTTGCGGCTGGCCACCATACGCAGGCTGCAACCCGGTTCAACGAATGTTTTTATGTAGAATACACGGTTACGCGACCATTCCCCGTAGTCGGTGTAGCTATTGATACTCCTTGACTCTTCGAACGAGAAACGATCGGCATGACTGCGGAATGTTTCTCTGCCGTCGACTGTTTGCAGGATATCTTTCAATCCGTATGAAAAGCCGCTCCCGTCTATACGGTCTATCGCGCTTATCCCCAGTCCTATTTCACCCCACGCTTCTATTGCTGTACTTACAACCGGGTCTCCGTTCGCATCGTTTTTAAACTCTATTTTTTGTTTGTGGCTGCTACCGTTTACGACCCCCTTACCTTCTATCGGATAGATCATGAGTCCTTTTACCTGCGGTTTTTTTGTATCTGTCACTCTTGATTTGTAGTATGTCAGCGGATCCAACAGATTGTTATTTTGCAGGTCGCGTACTTCAAAATGCAGATGAGGGCCGCCTGAGCTTCCTGAGTTACCGCTGTAACCGATGACATCTCCCTGTTTTACCGGCAGGACGCCGGGGTCTATATTGAGATCAACAGCAAAACTTTCTTCCTCATATTGTTTCTCTTTTACGATGTCTGTGACAGGGCCGGTAAATCGTTGCATGTGTCCGTAGACCGTGATAATATCATCTTCGGGGTGAGTGATGTAGATCGCAAGACCATATCCCCATGGGCTGACCGAAATGCGTGATATGTATCCATTGCTTACCGCATGAAGTGCGTGCCCTTCGGTACCTTTTGTGCGGAAATCTATTCCTGCATGGAAATGGTTGGCGCGCAGGTCGCAGAATCCTCCCGACAGTTGAATGGGAAAGTCGAGCGGATTGGACAATTGTTGCGCGGCTGTACGGATTGCTGTTCCGAACAGCACGATGAAGACAGAAACCAGTATTTTGTTCATTTTTATATTCTGATGATTTGAAAGCAAAGGTAGTGTACATCGGAGGAAATACATAACGGGGGTTATTTGTTTTTATTCGAAGGCGCAGCCTGCTTTTTCGTGTCTGCGAGGGGTAATGAAAAGTCTGCAACTACGGGTAAGTGGTCGCTGTAGCCCCCTTTATATACTTTTCCGGTGTACTTGCGCAGAGGACTTTGCTCGCCACGAGAGTTCTTTTTTGTAAGTAAGAAACCCGGCGCAAAAATTCTCGGACTGTCCTTTTTAAGATATTGATTCCAGTTTTTGCTGATGATCATCTGGTCAAGTTGCGACCATTCACCTCGAAATTTGTATGTACCGTAGAAATTCAGCTTTTTAGGGTCGTCGAATAAGTCGATCAGATCATATTTTGTTTTGGAGCCTTTCAGAATGGCTTGTATGCTTTTATCGTATGGATTATCATTAAAATCCCCCATTACAATGATATTGGCTTCATCATTTATTCTTAAAACAGAATCGCATAGTTTGCGGAGGAGTTTTGCCGCAACCAGACGATCCGGCTCCGTTTCTTTTTCACCTCCTGTACGGGACGGGAAATGACAGACAAAGATGTTGAGCCTTTCACCGTTGATCAGTTCTCCCCAAACATGCAGGATATCGCGCGACCGTTTTCTTTTATTCGCAAAACGGATCCGTTCGGATGAATGGCCGAGGTATTTAAACTTATCGCGTTGGTAAAGCAGTGCATTATTGATTCCCCGGATATCGTTTCCTGTTGTAATACAATAGCTGTAAAGCTGTTCTTTTAATGGAGTCCGGTTCAGTAAGTGCACTAATACCGTATCATTTTCCACTTCGCACAGGCCGCATACGGCAGGCGTACCCCATTCGCCAATGGCGCTTATCACCTGCGCCGTCTTACGTAAATGCCGGTAATAGCGGTTGGTTGTCCAGCGCATGCCTCCGTCAGGAAGAAATTCATTATCGCTTTTATGCGGATCGTCATACGTATCAAAGAGATTTTCCACATTATAGAACATGACGCGGAAATCTTGATACTTCCGGGTTGTTTGGTGACGATGCTTTTTCGGAGGATGCTGATCTTCCAGGCAGTTATATTCGAGGGGTTGGGTGGCCCGGTCGTCGCTTTTGCTTTGATGCGGCAGGGCATTGAAGTATCCATACCATAGCAAGATACAGAGAAGACAGATCGTTCTTTTGACCGGATACTTATTTTTCATTCTGTGGCACATATTCGTAAGCGCCTATCGACGGTCCGTTTTCGCTTGTCAGCCGGTCCGTTCCATAGCGGTCGACAGGATATTTTTCCGCTATGGTACGGTCTGCTTTTCCGATGCCGGCTGATTTGTTCGCCAAGCGGAAGTCATATATATAATCGTAGAAAACGTCATCATATTCTCCGTAGCCTTTTATATACCTCATTTGTCCGGCGTCCAGGTAAAATAAAACTTCGTGAAAACGGGTGTTTTCAACTTTTTTTGTTTTGATGAAACAATGATTAAAACGGTAGTTAAAGCGCAGATCATCTCCATCCTGATAGACGGGATCGGTTAAGAATTTGATTTCCCAGGTGTAATTGCGGGTTATATCTGTTAATGATAAGTACCCGCCGTCAATGATACAATTGTCAAAGAAAGCTTGTTGCAGGGGAAATTCCCGTATTTCTTCTTTTTGGTCTTTGATATAAGTGATATGATCCGCGAGTGTCAGACATTCGGTAAGTCGTATCGGATTATTGCGGATGAAATTATGGTTCATATAGTTTGCCATTGTACAATGCGTAAACTGGTATTTACCTCCTGCAAGCATGATCAGGTAGTCGCTGGCGTTGCTA
>JAIRKN010000239.1 GCA_031260095.1 Tannerella sp.
GGATTGATTCATTAAGGAACTGCCGCCATGCCTTGTTCAGTTTGCTCCACGCTTCGTTGCGCGCGGCGCGGTTACCTTTCGTTGCCGTATCGGGATTGGCTGCAAGCGCCTCTTTTGCAATGTAATCATTGTAGAGGGGCGTTATCACACTAAATTTTGTAGAACTGATCCCGTATGCACTCCTGCTTATAAGTAGAAGTTTTCTGCTTACAAGTAGAAGTTTTAAACTTGCAAGTAGAAGTTTTGTTTGGATGCAGGGAGGGCGTTTTTCGGGGATTTTGAGGGAGGGGGACGGGGTCTTTTTTGATAAAAAGATATTTCAGGCTGTCCTTTTTGAAAAATTTCATGTACATTTGCCGCTTACAAAACGTATAATATAATACAGAAAGCTATGAACCGATTTTTATTAACAGCGAAAACAGGTGTCGCATTATGCCTGTTATGCTTTGTAACAAATGTTTTTTCTCAGGAGGAATCCCAGGGGATGAAAATTGAGAAATTGATTATGGATCCTGCACTTCGTTACGGTAAGCTGAAGAATGGATTGACATACTACATTCGTCATAACGAAATGCCACAGGAACGCGCGGAGTTTTATCTCGTTCATAATGTCGGTTCGATGCAGGAAGAAGAAAATCAGCGGGGGTTGGCTCATTTCCTCGAACACATGGCGTTTAACGGCTCGAAGAATTTTCCTTCCAGGAAAGGTATGCAGGATTATATCGAAAGCATCGGTATGCGGATGGGTGAAAACCTGAATGCGTATACGGGTTTTGACGAGACGGTGTATCTGTTGATGGATGTCCCGGTCGTGCAGGAAGGGATCATCGACTCGTGCCTGCTTATTTTGCATGACTGGTCGGCGGAGCTTCTGCTCGAAGACGAGGCGATCGAAAAAGAACGGGGCGTGATCCGTGAAGAATGGCGTACGAGCCGCACGGCGCAATCGCGGCTGTGGGAACAACAGTTGCCTAAAATGTTTCCCGGCAGTAAATACGGAACACGGTTGCCGATCGGGAGTATTGATGTGATTAACAATTTCAAAGGGGACGAATTGAGAGCATATTACAAAAAATGGTATCGTCCGGATTTACAGGCTATCGTCATCGTCGGAGATATAGACGTGGATAAGACGGAAGAAAAAATAAAGCGTACATTTTCCGGTATACCGGCGCCTGTTCATCCCGAACCGCGGGAATTAGCACTGGTTCCCGATAATAACCTTCCGCTTGTTTCCGTGGCCACGGATAAAGAAATGACGAACATGACGTTAAGCATCTATTATAAGCACGAAAAACTTCCTTATCATTTGCGGGGAACGATCGCCGATTTTATAGATCGCTACTCCCGGACGGTAATATCTTTGATCATGAGCGAGCGTTTTTCGGAAATCCTTCAGAAGGCAAATCCTCCGTTCGTTGGAGCGTATGCCGACGATGGCGATTATTTTATCTCCCGGACAAAAGGAGCCTGGACTTCTACCGCGATTGTTAAACCGGGAGAGTTGGAGCGCGCTATGGGTGCATTAGTGGCGGAAACCGAACGTGTCAAAAAATTTGGTTTTACGCAGGCCGAATATGAACGCGCCAGAGAGAATATCCTTTCGTCCTACGAATCGACATACAAAGATCGGGATAAACTTCAGAACAGTTCTTTTGCCGAAGAATATGTCGATCATTTTACAAAAGGGGTCTGTATACCTGGTATAGAGACGGAGTATGAACTGATAAAAAGCATCGTACCCGAATTTCCTGTGGAAGGAATTAATCAGTATTTACGCACATTATTTGGCGAGAAAGCCTCCGGCCGGAATATAGTGATCAGTCTTTCCGGGCCGGATAAAGAGGATGTGATTTATCCTGCGGAAAGGGAATTGCTGGATATGTTTTACAGGGCAAACAAAGCGGGCGTTAGCGCGAATGAAGAGGAGGCGGTCAGTAAGATCCTTATTCCGCAATTACCGGAGCCGGGGAAGATTATCGAAGAAAAAGACGATCCCTTATTTGGCGTTACCCTCTATACGTTGAGTAATGGCGTACGTGTGGTCGTTAAACAGACGGATTACAAGAAGGAGCAGATCCTGATGACCGCGACCAGTCCGGGAGGCGTTTCATTGTTTAAAGACGACAAGGATATATGGAACCTCAAAGCGCTCAACAATGCGATGATGCTGGGCGGTCTCGGAGAGTTCAGCGCCACCGGTTTACGGAAAGCGATTGCCGGCAAAAAGGTATCCAGCAGCGCCGGTATAGGTATCTCAAATGAAAGTATGAACGGCTCGTCTTCGCCTTCCGATTTGAAGACATTATTTGAGCTGATATATTTGCAGTTCACGGGTATGCGGACGGACGACGAAGCGTATGCCTCGTTTGAAGAACGGATGAAGACCTATCTGGATGACTTGTATTTAAACCCGATGATTGTCTTCAGCGATTCGGTTTCCGGAGTGATATATGATAATAATCCCCGTACCGCTCGCCTGAAATCCGGTGATTTCAGCAAAATTGATTATCACCGCATGATCGAAATGTATAAAGAACGGTTTGCCGATGCGTCTGATTTTGTTTTTACGTTTGTCGGCAATGTCGATAAAGATTCTATACGTCCTTTGCTGGAACAATACATGGCCACGCTTCCTTCTCTGAACAGAACGGAAAAAGGGGACGAATGCCAGGTTACACCATTTCGTAAAGGGAAAAAGAAATGTCATTTCTCCCGCGAACTCGAAACACCCAAATCGTCTGTCGCGCTTATGTATACGGGAGAGATGCCGTATAATTTAAAAAATGCCGTGATCGCACAGCTACTCAATAAAATACTGGATGGGGTCTATGCCGAAAAAGTACGCGAAGAAAAAAGCGCCTCTTATGACGTTCGGGTGCTGGGCGGATTGGATGATTTTCCAGAGGGACGCATGTCCATTCAGATCTATTTTGATACGGATCCGAAAAAACAGGATGAAATAATCCGCATCATTAAATCCGAACTGGAGGGTATGGCCAAAAAAGGTCCCCGTGAGGAAGACCTGGAGAAAAGCCGCAGGAATATCATCAAAGGACGTATGGAAGCAATGCAGGAAAACAGTTACTGGTTAAATGTAATTGATACGTATTATTACCGTAATTTTGATTCGCATACCGATTATGATAAAGTATTGAATGAAATAACGGTGAAGGATATCCGGTCGTTTACCCGGAAATTTCTGGACCAGGGGAATGAGATCGAAGTCGTCATGTCGGCGGAAAAGAATAACAAAAAAGACACAGACGACGATGTATAAACTGTCCGATTATATATCAAGAGGAAGCATTATGCTTAATAATATGCTCTTCCCCCGCCATAAAAAGCTGGCTTCCGTGATGTTGTATGCAACAGACCGCTGTAACTCAAGGTGCCGGCATTGTTATATCTGGGAGAAAAAAAGCAAGGATTACATCTCTGCGGAACAAATAAAGAAACTGCTAAATAGCCGGTCGATATGTAAAAACACTTCGATCGGGCTGGAAGGAGGCGAGTTTATGCTTCACCCGCAAGCCGAAGCTATTATGGAGTACCTTTATCGTCATCACCCTAAATTCGATTTGTTGTCAAACGGTGTACATACGGAAAAATTAATCTCTCTGGTCAGGAAATATACTCCTGCAAGGGTATATATTTCGTTGGATGGAAAACCTGAAACGCATGATTATATGCGAAGAGTAAAAGGCTTATATCCGAAAGTGATCCGTGTGATAGAGGAATTGAAAGACACGGCGCCCCTTTCGGTTATGTTCACGCTTACTCCCTTTAATACCTTTGAGGATTTACGGCATGTAGCATCCGTATGCAGGATGAATCGGGTCGATATGAGGATTGGGATTTATAATAACATGGAATATTTTCAGACAAAGGAACAGGCTTCGGAAGACGTATCATCCTTGAATTATCGCATTGAAGATATTCCTTCGGTTGTAAAAGAATTTGATGAGAACTACGACTTTATGATGCTTTATCATCTGTACAGGAATCATGAAGTTAAATTAAGCTGCAACAGCATCAAAGATAATATCGTTATTTATCCTAACGGAGATGTGCCGCTATGTCAGAATAAACAAATTATTCTCGGTAACATAAATAATGAATCCCTGGATGCGATTATGGCAAAGGAAAGTACATTAACGTATCATAGAAATTTTCATCAGTGTAACGAATGTTGGATTAATTTTCATCGCAAATATGATATTGTCCTGTACCGGAATCTGGAGAAAGTATTACCTCGCAGAGTAATCTGCAAATTATTGGGGGATTATTCGTGGAGTAATAATCCGGCTGAAAAATATAAAGATCTTATTTGTAAATATCACAAATCTATTATTACGAAAGATGAAAACGTTCATTGAAAGATATAAGAAACAGCGTAAATACAGACAATTATCCCGTCAATATGTACATAAATATGCGTTTATAGGCGTAGGAAATCATTCTTTGAATAATTTATACCCTGTTTTGGATTTCATGGGTGTTCCGTTGAAATACATCGTAACGGCCAGTGAAAAGACGGCTGAAATACTGAATAAGTCTGCCAAAGAATACACCGCCGTAAATGATCCGGGAATCGTATTAAAGGATGAAACCGTGAAAGGCATTTTCATCTCAGCCTCTCCCGGCAGTCATTATACCCTGGTAACACAGGCGCTGCAAGGAAGGAAATCTGTATTTGTTGAAAAACCGCCCTGCAGGAATACGGCTGAACTGGATGCGTTGATCCGTCTTGAAAAAGAAACGGGAGGAATCGTTGTCGCAGGTATGCAGAAACGGTATGCCCCGGCGTGTACGATTCTCAAGAAAAGATTAAAGCGCCCGGAACATTATAGTTACAAATTTTGCACCGGAGCCTATCCGGAAGGCGAAGACGTCATAACAGAGTTATTTATCCATCCGGTAGATCTGATTGTTTACCTGTTCGGACAAGCTCGTTTAGTTTCAATGATTCAAACCGGTAAGACCATATTACTTCAGCTATTACATGATAACGGAGTGATCGGCGCACTGGAACTATCTACCTCCTATTCATGGCAAACAGCCGAAGAACGAATGGTTATTGTAGAAAAAAGCGGCATCTACGAACTCAATAATATGTCGGAACTGTTATATAAGAAAAAACCGTTAGTGATCGGGAATATTCCGGTTGAAAAGGTGAAGAAGTATACTCCGGTAACAGAAGTATTATTCAATCAGAACATGTTCCAACCGGTTATGCAGCACAATAATATCTACATAAATGGATTTTATTCCGAACTGGACACCTTTGTTTCGTTATGCGAACATCCTGCATCCAACCAAAACCTGTCCGGCCCGTCTTTGCTAAGCCCAACATATCAGTTGCTGGATGAAATCCGGAAGAAAAGAAAAGCATAGATGATGAAGAATCATATTTCGGAAGTTATCAAAGTATTTGTGCCCCGTATCTCTACAGAATCATATCCTCCGGGAGCGTAGCGAGATTCATAGCTTTTAGCCGCCCGAAACGACAGGCTTAACGGTTCACCACCCGAAGCAATCCGGTAGAATAATATCACAAAATTACACTGCGCGCAGTATAAAGCGCATCATTTCAAAAATAAATACGGATACTTCACTACAAATAAAAAATATTTATTATCTTTGGCGTAAAGCTTGTTTAATATGAGGACTGAATTTAAGCTATTCATCAAAGAGTCGCTTTAAAAATAAGCTGTCGGCGATATTTTATATTTTAGGTTTATAATAACAAAGGAGGTATTCAATGGAAGAAAAAAAAGAAATTGTGAGAGAATATACGAATGGTGAAGTAACTATTGTATGGCAACCGAAATATTGCATACATGCGACATTTTGCTGGCGTGAATCGCCGGAAATCTTTGATCCGGAAAAACGTCCCTGGGTTCATGCTTCAGGGATCTCTTCGGAAAAGATTATAAAACAGGTGGAACGTTGTCCGTCAGAAGCGTTGACTTATTATTATAATGACCGGAAAGACGAATACGTAAAAAAATCAGAGACGCCTGCCGTTACCGAAACCCAAATAGAAGTAACGCCTAACGGTCCGCTGATCGTAACCGGCAATGTTAAGATAATAAACGATAAGGGTGAGACTGAAATAAGGTATGACACAACAGCCCTATGCCGGTGTGGCGGCACAAAAACCCCTCCGTACTGTGATGGTACGCATGTAGAAATTGGCTTTAAAGGATAAACGGACAACTCCAGGGAACGCTAACGATATATTATGGAAATAAAAAGAAAAGACAACGGCGCCAACGGTGTGTTTATGGTAATAGAAGATGAGACGCAAATAGCTGAAATGACCTATGT
>JAIRKN010000254.1 GCA_031260095.1 Tannerella sp.
TCCGGACAAATGAGCAGTTTCTTTTGGATAATAAAAATAAAGAGGGCGTTAAAACAACGGAAAGCGGTCTGCAATATAAAATCATTACGGAAGGTAAGGGGGATGTGCCTGATGAAAAATCGAAAGTAAAAGTGAATTACAAAGGAACGCTGATTGACGGGACGGAGTTTGATAGTTCCGATAAAAATAATGCGCCGGCAACTTTTCGCGTTAACCAGGTGATCAAAGGATGGAGCGAAGCTTTGAAAATGATGCCTGCCGGCTCTAAATGGGAGTTATATATTCCTCAGGAATTAGCCTATGGTTCGATGGGGCAGAACACAAAGATTCCTCCGTATTCAACACTGATCTTTGAAGTGGAGCTGGTCGAGATAGAACCGGAAAAATAAATGTTTGAGAACTAACAAAGATGAAATAGCATCATGATAAGGCTTTTTTGAAAAGATCTTCTACTTCATCCTGTGTGATGCCTCCTTCGTGAACTTTTTCGTCGTCCACGTAAAATGTAGGGACATAATAATAATCGTATTGGTTGGCAAGATCCGCTTGTTCGGATTCTTCAATCATTTCAATTTCGATGTCTTTATATGTCTCCTGCTTTTTCAGTTCGTCAATATAAGAGAATGCCCTTTTGCAGAAAGGACAGTTTTTTAAATAAAATAATTTGATCGATTTCATCTTTATAGTTATTAAAAGTTCGGGTAAAGATAGAACAAGTGAACCGTAATACAAAATAAGAAGTTGTTCCGAATCATAAAGATTCAATATAATATACTTAATATCAGTTTATTGATTGATCGAATATTTTTTCGAAACTTTATGATTACTAAAACATAAGATATGAGTATCTATCCAACCAACCTGACTGATAAACAGTAGCAAGTTATAAAAAATACAGTAGAAACCAAAGAACGAAAGCGCAGTGAATATGGCATCGCTGGGTGCAAGAAAGTCAAAGTCAGAAAGGAGCATATCATTGTTGATACGCTTGCTTACATCCGTTTTGCGACCTTTCACCTGCTGAACTTCCCGAGGGTGAACCGGACATACCCTTCGTTGAAAATTACATACGTATGTGATTTCTGCAGGTATTTTATTCGCTTTTTTCAAAGTGAAGATTTTGCAGTTTATTTTTCAGTTCCACACTTGGAACAAACAAAATACGGATGTTCGGGATTAATACTCCCGGATATTCAGCAACTCGTCGGTGATTACCGAATTAGCGGCTATCCCGTCATTGGTATCGCAACGACGTGGCAATCCGGGTGCATACAAGGCGCCGGATTGCTTCACCTTTCCGGTTCGCAATGACAAAAGCAGGAGACAGGTTCGCAATGACAGAAGGATGGAGTGCCGTCGCAATGGCAGAGACCTGCCACGTCATGCCCCCTCCTCGTCATGACAAAAAACTGACTTTTGACATACCTCTATCATGATGCAAAGAAACGGCGACAGTTTTAATCACCTCACCAGTTGCTGTCACTCCGCTTCATGGAGTGCAATTATTTCAATTTCTACCAGCCCGTTTTTAGGCAGGGTTTTAACTGCGACGGCAGAACGGGCAGGGAAATCGCCCTCAAATTGTGATGCATAGATTTCGTTTACAGCGGCGAAATCTGCCATATCTGCCAGAAAAACCGTCGTTTTTACAATATCTGCCATCGTGTATCCTGCTTCGGAAAGAATGGCTTTGATATTTTTAAAAACCTGCAAAGTCTGTTCTTTCACGCCCCCCTCTACAACATCTCCCGTGACAGGGTCTATGCCCAATTGTCCGGAAGCAAATAAAAAATCACCTTTCCTGATCGCCTGGCTGTACGGCCCTATGGCTGCAGGCGCCTGATTTGTCTGAATTACAGTTTTCATACTTTTACCAATTTATAAAAATGAATGCCACAAAAGTACAAATTTTATATTGCGTACGATGTAACTTTGTGATATTATTCTACCATAACCAGAAAGGCAGGCGACAGTGGATTTTTAAGAGATGTATTGAATCCGGCGTTGTTCTATCTCACTTGTTTTTATCTTCCTTCTTTACTCGTTTCGGATTTGCGGGAAACCAACCTTTCCTGACACGTTTGACCTGTTCGAAAATTTCGAATACAGACCAGAAGCATGAAAAGGCAATCACTCCCATGATGGTTGAGAGGAGAAGGTCGCTTACCATAACGGATAAGACGACAAAAATGATTCCGAGCGCCAGAAATATCCACCAGCATTTTGTTCCCAGGTAGTATTCGGCTTTTATAACGATGGGGTGAAACAGTCCTATCACAAGAAAGGTGGCGATTCCGATTGTTAATCCTATCAGGTTGTGTGTGGTCAGAAATTTTATCATAATTTTTTATCGTTAGAGTGCGATCGTTACTTTTCCTCCAAACCGGAAGGGCTTCCCTTTTTGCATAAAAGGTTTATCAAATGATTCGAAATAAAATACCGCATAATCCGTAGCGGTCAGATTTCGTGCCCACAGGCTAAAGGATACGATCCCTTTACGTACGCCGGCCTGTGCGTTGACAACCGCATAAAAAGGCTGTGATAACCGGTTTGCCTCATTCCAGTAAATTTTTCCGGCCCCGTTACATTGGATAGAAGCAAAAAACTGATGAATCAGGTTATTCCGCGGCAGCAGCGTCGTATAATGTAATCCGGCGCTTAGGGTATGCCGGGGCGTGTAGGGGATGCGGTTTCCTTTGAAATCTTCCTTATCATTGTTGTAATCGCGGAATGTGGCATTTGTGTATCCGTAATTAAGATCGGCGGTGAATTTGTCGGATAAGATGGCGCGCAGCGACAGTTCCGCACCGAGGCTTCGCGCTTTACCGGCATTACGAAGGACGCGCCCGCTTCCTCCATCCACAAATTTTGTGATTTGCAAATCTCTGACGTCTATATAGAACAGTGTAAGTTCCGTGTGCAGGCGGTTTTTTATCAGTTCGCTTCGCACGCCGGTTTCGTAGCTCCAGCTTGTTTCGGGTTTATAGGAGATAACATCTTTTATGGGTTGCGGGACTACACCGGCAAGAACCTCCGGAGGGATCCGATCTTTGAATGCACTCATTACATCGTATCTCATCCGGCTCTGCATAATATCGGCAGACATTTGTATATTGTATCCTCCCGCTTTATATCCTTTAGCGATGGATAGATAAGTGAAAGTACGCGGTGTACATTCATATTTTAAAGAAACTTTCGGTAATACCTGCCAGAAATCCTGTGAGATTTTTTCATCTGCGACGGAAGCCGGGTATCGGTTACTTATGTCAATAGGAGGCGCCATAGGAGACATTTTCATGGCAAGATTCATTTTAGATTCGGCGGTATACGTCATTTCCTGCCGTTCATAATCCAGACGGATTCCGGCCGTGACGGAAAGCCCTTCGGCAAACAGGCGGTTACAGGTTGATTGGTGGTATACCGCGACGCCGTATGAAGGCGTTTCAAAATTTCCGGGAATAGGGAGCGATTCGTCTGTTATCACTAATTTTCCGGGCATTCCGATTTCGTTGAGACTGAGACTCAGTTTGTCGAATACCGGCTGGAGTACCGAATCAATACCGGTTTTCTTAAATTCGACCGGCCCGCGGGTATTTAGTTTATCATAAAATCCGTAAGCGCCGAAAGACCATTGATAACGGTTGTCGTTCTTACTTTTGACAGATATTTCCTCGGTAAACGCGTGTTGTTTCTGGAGTTGGTTCAAAACGAATACAGACGAATCGGAAAAATCCTGATCCATTTTCATATCATCATTCAGATACTGATAACCGGTTACGGAAGTCAACAGGATGTTATCATTCCGAAACGACAGTGACAGGTTATTATTCAGCAAGCTTCGTTTGTAGGACGATTCATCATTAAAACGGGCCTGTGCGGTTTTACCGGTTTCTTCATTGTATAGCCCATAAGGGAATGCGCCCTGGTCGGTATGTTCAAAAGAAGCGGTGTAGGAAACCCTCCATTTGGAAGAAATGTTCCAGAACAGTTTCAGGTTCCCTCCGAAAGTATCTTCATGATCTATCTTTTTATGATCAGATGCATTTGTGAAAAAACCATCACAACGGTCATAGTAAACACCCGCCGAAATCCCGATATTCTCATTCAGCCGGCCATAACCGGATACTTTAGCATTTAACTGTCCGTAATTTCCATACGAAAAAGACGCCCTTACCCCCTGGTAATCCAAAGGAGAAAGCGTATGTACATTAATAATACCCCCCATAGCGTTACGCCCGTACAATGTCCCCTGCGGACCGCGCAGCACCTCGATCCGCTGAATATCCATCCATTCAAAATCAAACGAACTTTTATCCATATAAGGGATATTATCTACATAAAGCCCGATGGATTGGCCGCTACTGCGCGCCCCGATGCCCCTGATATAGATCGCGGATGTGAGTTTTGCCCCATAATCGGGTATGTACAGATTTGGTACGAACGAACTTAGATCTTTTATGGAAGTAAGCTGCCTGCTGTTGATTTGTTGCGGAGTAAGGATAGATACGGAACCGGGGAGTGCGGAGAGACGGTTCGTTTCTTTGGAGGAGGATGTGACGACGATTTCATCAATGTCGAATGTTTTAATCGTGTCCTGAGGTGAAGATTTTTCTTCGGCAGAAACATTCGCTGTAGTTGATAATATGCCTATGATCGACATATACAATAAATACTTCATAGTTATATAATTTGTTATTATTAAAAAAGAAGATCCCATTCACCTTTCATAAGCCGGTGACCTGTCCGGATTTTCGATTGCAAAGAAACTTCAAATGTCTGAAAACAGCAATCACTATATGTAGTGATTTTTTAGCTCTATAACGAATCAAGTTTCTTAGACGCCAGGGAGAGTCGTCGCCGGCGAACCCGCGTCACCCATCGCACGCTCGTCTTTTCTCGTCATGGCATGGACATCCCGGCATAACAGGCGAACTGCCGGCTGTTGGCAAAACGGGTGAAGTTTTGAGTGGATATCAAAATGGTTACCGTGTTGATAAGAGCCACGCCCTTAATGGATGAGATGATTCGATAGTTCTCTTTCAAACCCTCCGTGTCTTCGATCCATTCCCACATCTTTTCTTCCACTGCCTTTATTTCCCTGTTGATTCTTTCTATATCCCTTTTCGACTGCTCATAAATGTAACGTGCCGTTGGATCTCTTTTCATTACCTGGCGGATACCTGCCGAGGATACCAGGAGTGTATGCTTATTCTGCAAGAGCCTGTATAGGAAAGAAAGTAGCAAACCTAACGACTTGAGAGCGACAATCCGGCAGTTGATAGCATTTGGCCCGATCCTCATACCGGCAGGCGTACAGAGCAATATCTCGGCTGTCAATCCTGTCATTTTTGAATGCCCAGTCAGCAGCCCTTTAGTTTACCTTTGTCAGTCGGTTAAATCTAATCTTTCTTGCAACAAAAGTACTATTTTTAACCTCAGAATTTTTCTCTGCAAACTTAAGGTCAGCCCTACACCTTCCCCTCTAATAAAGACGGGCGACAGGGTATGGACGCACGTGTGCCGGCCTCTGTCAAAGCGATCAGACAATATGCAAAAAAGACGATTCCCGTGAAGAAAACCGTCTTTTTTAACTTGGTTGAATTGAAATTATTTCTTTGCAGCGTCCAAAGATTTTTTCCTGAATTCTTTCAACATTTTTTCCATCTCTAAA
>JAIRKN010000070.1 GCA_031260095.1 Tannerella sp.
AATGAAAAACCCAAGCTGCGAAGCAAAACGTATGGCGCGCATCATCCGCAACGGATCATCACTGAACGTAATATCAGGATCCAGTGGCGTTACAATCCGCAGATTTTCAAGATCGCTCAATCCGTCAAACGGATCCACCAACTCGCCGTAACGCTCTTTATTCAAACAAAGAGCCATCGTATTGATCGTAAAATCGCGCCGGTTCCGGTCATCTTCCAGCGTACCGTCTTCCACGACCGGCTTCCGGCTGTCATGGGTATAGGATTCCCGCCGGGCGCCGACAAACTCAATATTCCAGTCCTGACTTTTAACCTGGGCGGTTCCGAAATTTTTAAAGACGGACAAATGAGCGCCGGAACCCAATGTATCCGCTACGGCCTTTGCCAACCCAATACCGCTCCCCACGGTAACAATATCAATATCTTCAGACGAACGGCGTAAAAAAAGATCACGTACATAACCTCCTATCACATAACATTCGAGCCCAAGCCGGCCTGCAGCGTCCGAAATAAGGTGAAATACGGGTTGTGACAAGCGCCTGTCTATCTCTTCCTGAACGTAATACATTAAATATACATTTTTTCCGGCGGCAAAGATACAAAGATTAGCTGGAAAAACAGGCCCCGTCCAAGACAAATCTCCACCCGTAGCCATTATCATGCGGAAATGCAAAGCATTTCCGCATGATCCTATTTAAAATGATATGAATACCCCTAATATCATCTAAAATTATTATCTTTGCATCAAGAAAACAATAAAAGGAATGAATCTACAAAATTTTATATTCCAGTATCCTGACGAGGCGAGTTGTAGAGCGAAGTTTAAGGAATATCGCGACAGGGAAGGCGTTGTATGTCCTCATTGCGGTAGTCAGGCACATTATTGGAAGTCAGACAAGGAGTGTTACGAATGTAAGCAGTGTAAATACCGTCAGAGTTTGCGTGTCAATACGGTAATGCGTGCATCGAATTTGCCTTTCCGCTATTGGTTTATAGCCATTCATTTGCTGACGTCGACGAGAAAAAAAATTTCGGCAGTAGAGTTACAACGCCAATTAGGTCACAAGCGTTATGAACCGATACGAGCGATGTTACATAAATTACGGTCAGTGTTGGGCACGTGTGACGGGCAGCACAGTCTAAAGGGAGTAATCGAATTGAATGATGGCTTTTTTACAACCGAAACAGAAGAATCGGCGAAAGAAAAACCCTTGAAATGAAGTCGCGGCAGTCAGCGGAAAACGAAAGTGCTTGTCATAGCAGAAAGTGCTCCGGTTGAACAGTTCCCAAAAGCCTTCGCAATTATCGAAGACTTTCATTTTGTTGATTCTTATATAAAACATCTGTACTCTTTTTTAAATTTCAATATTTATTACTCCAAACTAAATACTGATTTTAGTTGCCATTTCCGATGACCATCCATTGGCTATCCGGTGACCGTCCATTGGCTATCCGGTAACTGTCCATTGGCTATCCGATGACTGTCCATTGGCTATCCCGTGACCCGTACAGTCAAGCAAATAATTTTCCGCTAAACAATCAGCTGCTCCGTCAGCGTTCCCGTTTTCATGTCTTTGTTTCCCTTGAGCAGGACCACACTTCAAGCGTGTATTCGTCAGCAGAGAGACCGGCGGACAGTTGAAAGACGACTTATGTTCCCGTGTGACTCAATATCTTCTCCATGCGGTATGCCTTCTTTGCGGAATCCGGCAGGAATACGCCCTGCTGTGGATCATCCTGATCAAACCGGAGGCGAGTGCCCGTCAGACGGGCTAGGCCACCCGGCTTTTGTTAGCTGACGGATACAAAAATATGCGCCGTAACGGATTATTAATCCATTACCTCTCTGAGGTTGCGGCAGAAGCTTTCTTTTCAGATGCTTCTACTGATTGTTGTATTTATTCCGGCCGTATCAAACACAAAACCTGTATGAAAATCGTGCTATAAATTTTCCGGATAGTTTCGGTAATTTCACCGAAACTAATAAATTATGGGATTGCGGATTTTAGAAATGATAGAATGATTGTCACTGTTCTGAGGTCATCCGTTTAATATTTGAGCCAGCGGGCTATTTCTTTGAAGCTTGGCTTTTTACCATACATCAGGATTCCTACACGGTAGATCTTGGCCGACATCCAGACCAGAAATATAGCGGAAGTATATAAGAGAACAAGTGAAAGCAGTATCTGCCAGAAAGGTATTTCGTAAGGAATACGCACCATCATCACGACAGGCGAGGTGAAAGGGATTAGTGAACACCAGAATGCAAGCGGGCCGTCGGGGTTGTTCACGCTATAAAGACCTGCGTAAACGGAAAACATCAGAAAGATCATCATCGGCGTCATAAACTGTTGCGAATCTTCGGGAGTATCAATAGCTGAACCAATAGCGGCAAATAATGAGGCATACGATACATATCCACCAATAAAAAACAGAACGAAGTAGATAATGATTTCAATGAAATTAAATGAGCTGAGTTTTGAGGTCATACTTACGGCCGAAGACATTTCTGCCGCATTGTATGACATGCCTGATTGCACGGCAGAGAGATCATATCCGCCGGCGGAGCCTAAAAACAGGCCCCCGGCAGCGAGTAATATGACGGTCAGGATGCACCAGATGAAGACCTGGGTAAGGCCGACCCAGCCGATGCCGATTATTTTACCCATCATCAGATCGAAAGGACGCACAGACGAAATCATGACCTCGACTATACGATTCGTTTTCTCTTCCATCACCCCCTGCATCACCATCGCTCCATACATCATGATAAACATATAGATGATAAACGTAAATATCATACCAATGACACTGCTTATTTCGGATGAAGATTCGGTGGCCGTACCATCTTTTCCCCATTTAATGGTCTGAATATCTATATGAACACGACTATTCTCTATGATTTCGTCCAGATTCGGAATATTAAATGAAGCGCGTTTTTCCTTTTCAAGATATGGACTCAGGATATGATTAACTTCTCTTTTTAAATCCTGGGGGATTTGTTTATCCGAATAAAGGGTTACGGCCTTGGGGTTTTTAAGTAAATCGTCTGTGATCTCAAGGATCGCAAACATACCGGAGCTACTCTCCTTTAATTCGTCAACAGGCGATGGATTGCCGGTACCTGCGAATCGGAAGCGGTCCGTGTCCTTAAACAGGGAGGCATATTTGCCGGTGCGATCTGCTACCATCACGTCATATACATCACTGCTTTTTATCGAAGAAAGCCATAAAGGAACAAACACTAATGCGGCAAACAATACCGGCGCAAACAAAGTGATAAAAATAAATGACTTTTTATTTACCCGGCGCAAATATTCTCTTTTCGTAACAATTCCTATTTTTTTCATATAAATCCGGTTATCTGTTGTTAAACTGTTCATTGTGCATCGCAGACGGCTTTCAGGAAAACTTCGTTCATCGAAGGTAATTCTTCCGCGAACGAAAAAATCTCATGTTTTTGTGTCAATACATTCAGCAATTCGGAATTAGTCATCTCCTTTTCTTTACGGATACGAATCTCAAGCGTGTGGTTTGAGCCGGCTTTTTCGGAGAGAACAGTAAATATATCCGGCGAAGGTTCAAATTTATCATTGATAACGGATACATTAAACGTATTCGATTTAAAGCGGTTTCGAACTTCGTCCATATTGCCGGACAGGACAACCTCCGATTTATTTATCAATGCAATATCATCACAAATCTCTTCTACCGACGCCATATTGTGCGTTGAGAAAATAATCGTACGGCCGGCGTTCTTCAATTCCAGTATTTCCCTCTTCAGTTGCTCGGTATTGACCGGATCAAAGCCACTGAAGGGTTCGTCAAAAATCAGCAGTTCCGGGTCATGTATCACCGTCACAATAAACTGTATTTTTTGTTGCATCCCCTTCGATAACTCTTCCAGTTTCTTATTCCACCAGGATACAATACCAAACTTCTCAAACCACCGCATCAAACGACGTTTTGCTTCGGCTGCCGGAAGACCTTTTAAGCGGGCAAGGTAGACGGCCTGTTCGCCAACCTTCATTTTCCTGTACAGTCCACGCTCTTCCGGCAGGTAACCGATACGGTAGATATCCGAAGGCCGGTAAAGACGTCCGTCCATGAAAACCTCTCCTTCATCGGGCGCTGTGATGCGGTTAATAATACGGATCAAAGTGGTCTTGCCTGCTCCGTTCGGTCCTAAGAGGCCGAAGATCTTCCCGCAGGGGACATGAATACTAACTCCGTTTAAAGCGCGGTGGTTAGCATATTGTTTGACGATCTCTTTTGTTTCTAAAAAATACATTGTTCTGTTTTTATTTTCCGATTCCGGTGACAATTCTTTCTCCCAACTCCTTACTTAATAAACGCTTTATCTCGTCCAGTTTCATTCGCTCCCGCAAAAGCTCCATCACTTTTTCTTCATCCGCCTGAAACTCCCGGATCTGCTTGTTCAGTTCATCTATTTTATGCTTTATATAGGCATTCTTCAATGTGAAAATATCATGTACAATCCAGCGTTGCAGTTGTTCGCGTTCTTTCTCTCTCTTCCGGGCCTCATTTTCGGCTTCCTGCTCCTCTTCGGAGAGGGCCGTTTGTTTCAGCGCCGTATCTCCCGTATCTGCAAAATACTTGCTCAACCGGTATTTATTACTCATCATATCCGCAGCCAGCCCACTTATTTCGAGATCCGTATGATTCAGAAAATAACGGGACGCCGTAAATTCATCCTCTTCACACCGGGCCACCGCCTCATCCAACACCCGCCTGTATACCGGCGTCAGGATTTCTATGTCATCATCCTGCAATTCCGAGCGAATATATTCCGCCACCTTCACAACCTTTCGTTTTTCATCATTCTCATCTGTTCCTGCCGAAAAAAGAATACGCTCGCCGTAGCGTATCACATAACGCAGCAGTATGGATTCATATTTCTTAAACGGCGAATAACTGTGATGCTTCGGACGAACAGCGCCCTCCGTCGCCTCTGCCGTAACGCCGCCTTCTTCGGTCGTTTCTTTTCCGGTTTCCGCGTCGGCAGATTCCTGAGGAGGCGCCGCGGGTACAGGCTCCCGTGTTCTCCCTGTTTGAACAGAACGCGCCTTCCGGTCCCGTATTTTTATGACCTCATTCATCAGTACCTGTTCGCTCTCATCTAAAAGATGACTACATTCTTTAATATACACGGAACGAATAATATTATCAGGAATGACAGCAACACTCTCCATCATATCCTTTATCAGATTCGCCCGTTTGATCGGATCGTGACCGGCGTCTTTCAACAGTAAGCCGGCCTTGAACCGTATAAAGTCCACTTCATTCTCTTTCATGAACAAATTAAAATCAAACGAATTACGCGAACGCGCAAACGAATCGGGGTCTTCGCCTTCGGGAAGCAAAACAACCTTCACATTCATACCCGCCTCAAGCAACATATCAATACCCCGTACAGCGGCTTTTATTCCGGCAGCATCTCCGTCATAAAGGACGGTTATGTTCGTCGTGAAACGGTGTATAAGGCGTATCTGACCTTGCGTAAGCGCCGTTCCCGATGAAGCAACTACGTTCTCAATGCCGGTCTGATACATGGAGATCACATCGGTATATCCTTCGACCAGATAGCAACGATCCTCCTTAACAATCGCCTGTTTAGCAAAATATATACCGTATAACTCATAACTTTTATGATAGATCTCACTGTCCGGGGAATTTACGTATTTGGCAACCTTGTCCTTTTTCCCCAGTATGCGTCCGCCAAAAGCGACCACCTTACCACTTAACGTATGCACCGGAAAAATAACCCGTCCGTGAAAACGGTCGGCAACAGAATCATCATCGCGTTTATAAACAAGCCCGGTTTTCAATAAATAGGTCTCATTGAATCCGTGCTTTATGGCATTTTCATATAAATCATCCCGGCGGATAAGACTGTATCCCAGTTGAAACTTGCGTATGATATCATCCCGGAAACCACGCTCCGTAAAATAAGGCAATCCGATACTTCTCCCTTCTTCATGCTCGTAAAGGCGCGAGGTGAAGAACTTCTGCGCCCAGCCATTGACGATCATCATACTCTCCCGGTCGCTCTGCACACGCTTTTCTTCGTCCGAGAGTTCGCGTTCCTTTATGTCGATATGATATTTTTTCGCCAGATAACGCAACGCCTCCGTATAGGAAACCTGTTCGTGCTTCATAATGAACTGCACGGAAGTACCTCCCTCTCCGCAGGCAAAACATTTACAGATGTTCTTAGACGGGGAAACATAAAAAGACGGGGATGAATCCTCATGAAAAGGACACAATCCGACATAATTCACCCCTCTCTTTTTGAGTGTCACAAAATCCGATACAACGTCCACAATCTGTGCCGCATTGTATATTTTATCAATTGTAAGCTTGTCTATCATTGTCCTCCGAACTAACCGTAAGAGGGTACAAAAATAATAAATATCTATCAGACCGGAAAATTATACCTGACGATCGTTTTTTATCTTATCTATACTGCGCGCGGCATGATACCGGATTGCTTCGCCGTAACCCGTCATCCTTTGCGAACCCGCCCGTCCACGTCATTGCGAGACCTTATATTTTTCAAATAAACAAGGGGAAAATGACGGGAACATCATCGGCAATCTCAAAAAGTGGGGTAAACCTCACTGCTGATCAACGAAGTCGGCGAATTCCGTCATTGGTAACGGAGTGAAGCAATCCAGGCGCATACAGGTGCTGGAGTGCCGCGTCGCTACGCTCCTCGCAAGACGAGGAGGGGAGCAGTCCTTTCGCTGGCACGTCTGCCCATATCCGTCTTTGCGAACCTGCCCGTCCACGTCATTGCGAACGGAGTGAAGCAATTCAGGCGCATACAGGTGCCGGATTGCCGCGTCGCTGCGCTCCTCGCAAAGAGAGGGGGTTGTGTAAAAGTTTACTTCAACAATTGGAATGTTGAAGTAAACAACCGGTTAGAATCGGGAGACGGCGCGGAAATGAAAAGAAAAGCGACTATTCATTTTGTATTGCACACGGCTTGCATTATCTTTGCCTCTCCAATTAATGATTTCATCATGATAAAGCGAATAGATAAAACAATACGCAGATATAGCCTGATGATGATTTTGAACGGTATCATCATCTTATGTTGCAACGCACAGGAACAGGTCGCAGACCGGCTGCTGAATATGATGCCGGAAATACCGGTTGAAATGACCGAGCCGGCGCAACGAGCCGGATACCTCGTCGTGCACTATTGGGATAAATATGATTTCGAGGATATGTCTTTCCTTATGAATGACGATTTTCTGGAGCGTAGTTTTGTTGATTACCTGGACCTGTTATCCTTAGTTTCCGAAGACGACAGAGATCATTCAACCGGCATCCTGATGAAAAAAGCGAAAGATAAAAAGGAGCTATTCCTTTTTATTTCAAAACTGACGGAAAAGTATCTTTATAATCCTGACTCGCCACTGTGTGATGAAGAAAAATATATTCCTTTCTTACGCGAAGAACTCAAATCACCGTTATTGAACGAAACGGAAAAAATACGTCCGAAGTTCCTCCTCGAAAACGTAATGAAAAACCGGACCGGACAGGTGGCCTGCGATTTTACATATACATTGATGAATGATCAAACCGGTACGCTTCATGCCATAGATACGGACTATACGCTACTCTATTTCAATGATCCCGAATGTGAGGACTGTCTGGCGCTGACCCGGAAACTGTCGGCTTCAACTGTCGTGAATGAACGCATACAACAGAGAATACTGACCGTACTGGCCGTTTATCCGAATGACGATCTGGCGTCCTGGAAAGAACATGCTTCCGCTGTTTTAAGTTCATGGATCTATTCACGTGACGCCGGACAAGTAATAAATATGGACGGCCTGTACAATATTAAACGTTTTCCGACGATCTATCTTTTAGATAAAGATAAAAAGGTTTTGCTCAAAGATACGACTTTTGAAAAACTGGATGATTATTTCAGCCGGTAGACGCACAACTTAAACTACAAAGGATTAAAGAACTTATGGAAAAAGAAAGAAAAATAAAACTGAGGGTACAGGGCTTAACAAACAGCCAGATACAGTCTGGGGCATACGCTTTGGTTATGGCCGAAGAGGGTAGGAGGCGCATACCTATCATTGTCGGTATGTTCGAAGCGCAGTCGATCGCCATAGCGCTTGAGGGGATTAATCCTCCGCGTCCGCTTACCCACGATTTGTTCATCGCTTATATGAAAGCCACCGGATTCTATATGAAGGAGGTCTTCATTCACAAATTTGAAGACGGAGTTTTTTATTCTGAAATACTACTACTGATGACGGATGGAGCAAGTGAAATACGGATCGATTCGCGAACTTCCGACGCTATCGCAATCGCCCTGCGAATCAATTGCGACATCTATACGACAGAAGCTATCATGAGAAAATGCGGGATTGTTCTGGATGAAGATAATATTTTCTCGGATAGTGAGATAGAATCCTTACCCGAAGAACTCACGATGGAGGATTTACAGGATCTGACCAAACTTAAAAATCAGTTACGCTCACTGAAAAAGAAAGAGATCGAAGAGCGTATGGAGAAAGCCGTAGCAGAAGAAAATTACGAGTTTGCCAAAATATATAATGACGAACTATTGCGCAGGGAAGAAGAAAAAAACAAAAATAATTAATCTCACAGAAAATGGAACACCTGTTTTATGTGCCCGACATCGCTATAAACCCTGAACTTCCGGAAGAAGAATCACAGCATTGTACCCGCGTATTGCGGCTTCGGGAAGGAGATGAAATAACCGTCACCGACGGACGAGGATTTCTTTATCAGGCGGTTTTAACAGAAGCACATCCCAAACACTGCCGTTTCCGTATCAACGGAAAACAGAAACAAACACCCCGGTGGAACTTTTATATTCATGTGGCAGTTGCTCCGACAAAAAATATGGAACGGATGGAGTGGTTTGTTGAAAAGGCGACGGAAATAGGGATTAATGAAATAACAGGTCTGCGCTGCCGTCATTCGGAACGACGCGAATTGAAAATACAACGCCTGAACAGGATCGCCGTAAATGCAATGAAACAGTCACAGAAAACAACGCTCCCGCAAATAAATGAAATGGTTGATTTTAAAGATTTCATTCCCTCCGGCTTTGAGGGGTATAAAATGATCGGACATTGTTACGAAGACCAAAAGCCGTTCATAAAAGAAGTATACAAACCCGGCAAAAATGCCCTCCTGCTCATTGGGCCGGAAGGTGATTTCAGTAACGATGAAATAGATACCGCATTGGCGGCCGGTTTTTCCCCCGTTTCTTTAGGAGAAAACCGCCTGCGCACAGAAACGGCAGCCCTCGTAGCCTGCCACACAATACATGTTTTGAATCAGTAAAAACAATTGCAGCAAACATATATGAAAAATCTTAACTGTTATATGTTGTTCTTCATTCTAAATATCTCCTGCATCAGGACGAGCCTCTCACAGAACAACACAGAGAGCAATGGATCTACGGATTATCGTATTGAAACATTCGGTTCGGCTGCTACAAAAGACGATACACCCTTCTGGATCGTAAGCAACCGGTACGGAGTAGTGCCCTTACGGGCCGGTAACGGTTATTTACAGGCCGGTATATTTCATCAACAAGTAACCGCCGAAGGCATACGGTGGAGCGCCGGACTGGATCTCGTAGCTACTGCGCCACGTTACCGCAATGTCTATGTCCAGCAGATTTATCTCGAGGCCGGATACAAATGCCTTCACTTGGCAATCGGCAGTAAAGAGAAGTACTCTTCCCTGTGGGACAGGCGCCTGAGTAGCGGCGATATGGTTCATTCTTCCAATGCCCGTCCCATACCGGAAATAAACATTTCCGTGCCCCGGTTCACTACCGTTCCCCATACAAAAGG